>DOEX01000099.1:0-3329 GCA_003532515.1 Anaerolineaceae bacterium
ACTGACCAAGCAGTCTTGTTGTTGGATACCTCATCTACTAATCAGATAGGAGATTTCGCTCAACCACAAGGTCAGTTTACAACACTGGCTTCAAGTCAGTCGGGGGTTCCCGGCATTGCGCTTGCCAGTTATACCGGTCAGGTGATCGACCGCCAAACCTGGGCAGAAAATTTGTCGAAGCAATATGACGCGCTGCGAGGTGGGCAGCGATACAAGCAACTCGCCGAGCAGCTCGGTACTGATACGAAAACCGCTGTCGAGCAAATGGCACTGGCGCAGAAAGTCATACAAGGCGTCGCCGCCCAGGAAGAAGCCCAGGCAGAAGTAGGTGCGTACACCCGCAGCATCAACATCGTGGAGGGATACAAGACAGGAAGCAAGGTCGGGCTGTTTGTAGGAGCAACCATTGCGACCGGAGGCGGCACTCTGACGGCACTAGCTGGCAGCAGCATGTCTGTGCCAGTGGCTGGAGCCGTGATCGTGGGTGGTGTGGACTGCATTGTTGATGTTGGGCAGACCACCAGTTCCATCATCCTGGGCGAGGACCATCAGGTAACGGTTGATTTTAAAGAAGCCGGGGAAGTTATTCAGCCGATCTCTATGGTAATGAGTTTGGTTACTATGGATCCAACCTCTGCAATTGATGAGATCGCCTTTTTAGGCGAAGCCATGATGGAGTGGAGTAATCCCGGCAAGATCACAGGCATAGCAGTGGAAATGACCAAAAACATGACTTCACGTGTTCTGGCAAAGCTCATCAATGTGATGGATGGAAACCTCCCAGACGTTGAGAAGACACTGGAAGGATTGAAGTTGCACCTTCCTAAAGAAGAAGGCACTTCTCTGGCAAAGCTGATACTGGCAAACACTGTCGACTCTGAGGAAGCTCAAGCAAAAATGCAGGAGCTTAGAGCTCAAATGGCCCAGCTGGCTGGAGAGGATGTGGACCAAAGCCAGGAAGCGCTAGAGACGCAAGTCCCTGAACAGGAAGAGGGAACACTTACCGGAGAGCAAACGCAACCAGCAACTGGCTCTGAATTAGAGAATAGTATTGCCGGTACTTACAGCAACAGTGCTGTTCTGCAGTCTACTGCTGAAGGCGTGGAAGCTGAGGCCAGTTTGCCGGTTACATTGCAGCTCAACGAGAACGGTACGGGCACAGCGAACGTTTACGGCTTTAGCGGCGATGCAGTATATGCAGGCAGCTCAGTCTATTTTTCTGTATCAATGGCGGAAGGAGTCTCATGTACATTTGATGGGTCTTCAAGCAAAAGCGGCAGCAGTGTCGTAATTAGCGGAATAATGGTATGTTCGTTGATGGGTATTGCAGCCGCCACCTATGCCTGGAGCGCACAAAAGTAATTCTTGCTGCTACAAGAAAAACTGATAGAAAGAACATCATCGCGGTAAACAAGAGCTAAAGGTTAATTTTTCCAATTGTGCAAAACACGACAACCGGAAAGCATGAGATTACTAACAGCTCTTCACATAAAACCCAGGAAGCCTGCCTCAATCGGCAGGCTTCCATTAATTATTGACACACCTTGCCACCCTGCAGCCTAACCTACCAGCGATTTGCAACATTTAGATGAAGCTGATTACATCCTGCATAAACTGCAAATTCTCAACATTGTCCTCCAAACCGCGTATTAAAAGTGAAAAGTGAGATTTCAAGCGTTGCAAGCTGACACATCAGATCAACGCTTAACCCTCAGGATCATCGAATGCATTACTTTATCTTGATTGGAAAGCCGCTGGAGATTGTTGAGTGTCTGGAGTAAAAACCGTATTCATCAAAGAAGAGAGATCTATCTAAACTCTCTACAGGTTCCGATTATTTACACAAAAGAGCACCCTATTCGAAATTACGTAGAGTGCCCTTTTATGATTGATTTATAAATGAGATTTCTAAGATTCTCTATCCCTAACTTTTATTTGTAGATTGACATCGTTTGATAAAGTCAGCAAACCAGTAAGCGCTGTCTTTGATCGTGCGTTTTTGAGTTTCGTAGTCGATATAGATAGCACCAAATCGCTGGGAATATCCCCTAGCCCACTCAAAATTGTCCATCAGCGACCACTGTAAATAGCCAGTGACGGGGATGCCAGCCTGGATTGCCTGCCAAACCACCTGGAGGTGTGATTGCAGGTACTCAATACGTCTCTGATCATGGATTTTTCCATGCTCGTCCGGACCATCGGCGTAGCTGGCACCGTTTTCCGTGACCATGAGCTGTTTTGGATGATACTCACGGTTAATACGCTCAAGGATTTCAAACAGTCCTTGCGGATAAAGCTCCCAACCCATATCTGTTTGGGGCACATCCCGGTTCTCGTGGTGAAGACCATCTGAGTTTGCTGAAACAAACTGGCGGGTGTAGTAATTAATGCCTAATAGATCAGTTTCCTGAGCAATCAGCTCCATGTCACCAGGTTGGATGTAATCGGGCTCGGTTGACTCAAGCACACCCATGCGCACATAATCCTCAAGAATATCTATAGGGTATCCACGTCCAAAGATTGGATCAGCAAACCAGCGAATAAGTTCTCCGTCCATAAAACGGATTTTATCCTCGCTGACGGGAGAGTCGGGGTCATTGTGGATCGGGCTCATATTCAGCACAATCCCAACCTGGGCATCTGAAACACCTATGCGCAACTCTTTTACCCCAACACCATGAGCCAGAAGGAGGTGATGAGCCGCTAGTACGCCTTTTGAGCGATCTTTCATTCCCGGCGCATGTTCGCCAAAGGTATAGCTCAAATGGCTGGCACACCAGGGCTCGTTGATGGTGAACCAATTTTTGACCCTGTCACCGAGGTGGCGGGCAACCACTCCAGTGTATTCGGCAAAGGCATCCACAACATCACGATTCAACCAGGCATTTTCCAGGGCTGTCGGCAAGTCCCAATGATACAGAGTTGCCAGGGGGGTTATCCCCGCTTCCAACAGACCGTCAACCAGGCGGCTGTAAAAATCCAAGCCCGGTTGATTTATTCTACCCCGTCCTTCCGGCAGAATGCGAGGCCAGGCGATTGAGAAGCGGTAGGTCTTAAAGCCTAACGATTTCATAAGTTGGATGTCTTCCTGCCAGCGGTGATAGTGGTCACAAGCGACGTCTCCGGTATCACCATTCAGCGTTTTTCCTGGCGTGTGCGAGAAGACATCCCAAATTGACTCGCCCCTTCCATCTTCATGCACCGCCCCCTCAATCTGATAGGAACAGGTGGCAGTGCCAAACATGAAGCCTTCTGGGAATTTTAGAATCGTTGTCATGGTTTATCCTTTATTTCTTTCAGTTGAGTTGTTGGAAGGTATTCTTTAACAG
>DOEX01000099.1:3477-4415 GCA_003532515.1 Anaerolineaceae bacterium
GAAGCACGAACCTGGGATATCTGCTCCAATCCAGCATTTCGGATCAAATTGAAACTGTCTTTCAAGCCAAAAGCAACCCCTTCCAGCACGGCACGAGTCATGTGACCACGGCTATGACGGAGAGTGAGACCAATAAAAGCTCCTCGAGCTAGAGGGTCTGGGTGCGGAGTGCGTTCACCGCTCAGATAAGGCAGGAAGAGCAAGCCTTCACTGCCAGCAGGTACGCTTTCAGCTTCCTGCAGCAACTCATCAAAACTCATTTCTGGAGCAAGGGTATCACGGTACCACTGCAAGCTGCCAGCCGCTGAGAGCATAACCCCCATAAAATGCCAGAGACCAGGAGCAGCATGGCAAAAAGCATGCAAACGTCCTTCCGGCTCAATCAAAGGCGCAGGAGTGGTGGCAAAAATTACACCGCTGGTGCCCACAACCAGACCAACAATGCCTGGCTCAACCGCGCCAACGCCAACCGCCCCAGCCGCCTGGTCACCACCACCAGCTGTTACAGGAGTCCATGGTGCCAAACCAGTCAAGGCAGCAGCAACCCCGGTCACGCGACCGGTAATGTCCGGACCTTCAAAAGTTGGTGGCATCCATTCACGTGGGATATTTAGTGTTTCGAGCAATTCTTCTGACCAATCTCGTGCTTTAAGGTCAAACAGCACTGTACCTGAACCATCTGCTTTGTCCATAGCAAGCTCACCAGTCAGTTTATAACGAATAAAATCCTTAGGCAACAGCACATGACTAACTTGAGAATAGACTTCAGATTCGTTTTCGGCGACCCAAAGGATCTTGAATGCGGTAAATCCAGTCAGAGCCACGTTCCCACTGATCTGGATGAATTTTTCTTTGCCAACTCTCTCATGAATCTCATCACACTGCGCCTGGCAGCGCTGGTCGTTCCATAAAATAGCTGGTCGCAGTACCTTACCTTC
>DOEX01000239.1 GCA_003532515.1 Anaerolineaceae bacterium
GTGCCAATTTGAGCGGCATCTGTCAGGTCCACTACTACAGGAAGAGAGTTAATGTTGATCAACGCCCAACCCAAACCTGCAATAACCAGCATCAGACCGACCACAGGCACCGCGCCAAGGATGGGCAGGCTGAAAACTTCGCGGACAAGGGTCTGTGCAGGAATCAAGAAAATGGAGGTCATTACCAGGATCATAACCACCAAACCAATGCTGATTGTTCGTTTACGCCCGATCTTTCCACCGATAATCCCTGCTGGCAGAGCCATCAGCACAAAGGCAAGTGAATTTAACGTCATTAGCGAGACACTGCGAGATTCTGACATACCCAGAGACTGATTGGCATACAGCGTGATGAAGGTTTCGATCGCGTTCATTGCCACAAACCAGAAGAAGATTGCCATGAAGATTCGGATGGCATTGTGCTGTTTTTCCTGGAAAATTTTTCTGAGGCTTCTCCATAAATTTGGTTTCTCCAGGTTGGGGTTTTCCTCGTAGATTTTTGGTTCCCGCACGAAGGCAAAAACCAATAACACGCCCACTAGTACAAGAATAGCAGCCAGCCAAAAGGGATAGGCATTGTTGATCTCGTAAAGCTTTCCGCCAACCAAAAAAGCGATAATCGAGCCGATGCCGCCCATAAAGTTGATGACACCATTTGCCTGGGAGCGGTATTTTGAAGGAGTCACATCGGGCATGAAGGCGACCACGGGTGTACGCCAGATTGCCATGGCAAGCATAAAGGTCATCGTACAGGCTACAAAGAGGGGCAGCCGTGCTTCAACAGGGATATCCAGAATTGGGATCGCGACCATAGGGGCAAAGACGAAAGCCAAGGCTGCAATCGGCGCTCCGACGAGCATAAACGGTAACCGGCGCCCGATTTTTGTGCGGGTGCGGTCTGACCAGGAGCCAATCACCGGCTGCAAAATGAGCGCGGCAATGTTATCCAGCGTCATGAAAAAGCCAATGGTTGCGGGGTCAAGCTTGAATCGGTTGGCTAAGAACAGCGGTACAAACGAATTATAAACCGACCATGCTACCATAACTGCAAAAAAACCAAATCCGAGTAAAAATGTCTTGCTTAAACTGAATTTCTGTTCTTCGATCATCATGCCTCCAAATAATTATGGTTGATTAAACACCCTCATTAGACGGGGTCGTATGTCATCGAGTTAGGCGGGTATTTTATGAATCACGTTCCCCATCCGACTCTTCAATATACTTCTTCAGAAACTTGCGATCCTTATCGCTCAAATTTGCTTTCTCCAGTAGATCCGGTCTCCACTTCAACGTGCGGATCAAAGATTGTTGCCTTTTCCACTTGAGTTGCTCACCCAAATTACCGTTCTGCATTACCTCGGGCACGCTCCATCCCCGAAATTCGGCTGGCTTGGTCCACTGTGGATACTCCAGCAGGCCATCTGCCGAATGAGAATCGTCATCAGTAGCCTCCCTGTCACCCAAAACTCCTGGTTGTAAACGGGCGATGGCGTCCATCACGATCAACGCCGGTAGCTCCCCGCCGGTGAGTACGTAATCGCCAATACTAATTACACGTGTTGCCAGGTGCTCTCGGATTCGTTCGTCAAAGCTCTCGTAGCGCCCGCAAAGCAGCGCCAGATGTTCCTGTGATGCCAATCCTCGTGCGATGGATTGGGTAAAAAGTTCTCCCTGGGGACAGAGCAGAATCACCGGGCAGGCAGGGGGCGAACCAAGCACGCTTTCAACGGCCGCGAAGACCGGTTCGGGTTTCATCACCATCCCGCCGCCGCCGCCGTAAGGGGTGTCATCGGTGGTATGGTGTTTGTCAGTCGCCCAATCGCGGATGTTGTGGGTGTTTACTTCAATCAATCCGTTCGCGATCGCTCGCTTGAGGATGCTGATTTCGAGGTAAGGCTGGAACACCTCAGGAAAGAGGCTGAACACGTCAAATCGCATAGCCGAATTTTAGACGAAAGCTGAAATTTGGGCAAGCAATAACCCACAAACTGTAGGGTTGAGGCCTGCCTCAACCACAACGACGTGTGATGCAAGCATGTGGAACAGGCAGGCCTGTTCCCTACAAAGTAGAGCAAGGGTTGTGTAGGGTTGAGGCCTGCCTCAACCACAACGACACGTGATGCAAGCATGTGGAACAGGCAGGCCAGTTCCCTACAAATAATTTATCCTTCTATGAAATACTTATCTTTCCGCCATCTTTCGACATTTGCTTTTATATACTCGGAATGGATCAATAAATCCTTATCATCCCGAATGACGTGATCTGAAAAGGATTTTTGCCACAAATCCAGATCCGGAAAGGTTTTTCTTGCCACCCTCGAGACGCCCGATTTATAAGATCCAACGATCGTTGATAAAGTTGAGCTCTTTTCCTGGTTTTGTAAAGATATGAGCAAATGGACATGATTTGGCATCACCACGTAATCCAAAACCTCGACACCTGAGTGATGGGAGCTTAGTTCATCAATTTTTTCAGTGGCAATAATCCCAATCCCGGAAAGGATTAATTGGTTAGAGCTTCCATCGTTGAGTATTTTTCCAAATAGATTGTGCCCCTCGTGACAATTGATAGTTACAAAATAAATCCTTGCAGATGAATAATCAAAGCCAAATCTTCTTGGTGACTTACGATTGACCATAATAAGATTTTACACCATGTAATTTGCGTAATCCTTGGTTTGATACAGGACCCTACTTTGTAAAATTACTAGACCAATGCATAACACGTGGGATTGAGGTCTGCCTCAACCCCGATGATCTGGGTATTCCAAAGCGTGGAACAGGCTTGACTGTTCCCTACATAAATGCCATTTGACGTGTCCTTTAAATTAATGATAATATGAAAACATGTATCTTAAAGGAAGCAGGCTCTCCCTTAACAAAAAACATCACAAGCCCAACGGCTTGCTGATCTTCTTTTTGGTTGCCGGGATCGGGCTTTTACTCTATTTCAACCTGGTCGTTGTGCCGGTGATGAACCCGCCTTTCGTGCCTACCCCCACGCCCACGCGCGATCCGGTTTCTTACGTCCAGGAGGCTGACACACTCGCGGCTGAAGGCAAGTACCTTCAGGCGGTGGAGGTTTACCAGGGCGCAATCAACTCTGACCCCCAAAACATCGAAAATTATCTCAAGATTGCCCGGTTGCAAATCTACACCAACCAGCTGGAGCAGGCCAAGGTCAATGCCCAAAACGCGATTCTTTTGGATGCCAGCAACTCCGATGCCTATGCCCTCCTCGGCTGGGCAAAAGGCTTTCAACAGGAATACCTGGCTGGTGAGGTGGACGCCAAAAAAGCGATCGAGCTGGACATGAATTCCGGGCTGGCGCACGCCGCTTATGCTTATATCCTCGCGCTGCGCGTTGAAGCCGGCATGGACGAGCTGGACACCATGGACAAGGCCATCGAAGAGTCCCGCACTGCCATCGCCCTCGAACCCAACCTGCTGGAAGCGCATTGGGCGCGCGGCTACGTGCTCGAGATCACCAGCAACTACGAAGAAGCCGTCCGCGAGCTCGAAATCGCGGTCGGTCTCAACCCCAACATTGCGCGGGTTTATACCGCCCTGGGACGCAACCAGATCAACACCAATCAGTTGGACCAGGCTGTTTTCCAATTCACCAAAGCCTACTCACTCAACCCCACCGACCCAACCCCGAACCTCTTTATCTCCCGCATTTACGGCATGCTGGGCGAATGGGAGAAGGGCATCCAGTATGGCACTGCTGCCCTGCGGGACGGTCCAGCCGACCCCACCCTCTACGCCAACCTGGGCACGCTCTATTTCCGCAAGGGCGAGTTCAACCAGGCTGCCAGTTTCCTCGAACTTGCTGTCCGGGGCGGCGCCAACGAGGACGGCATTGCAGTCGAAGGCATCCCGCTCTCCTACGATCTGACTACCATCGAAACCTACAGCCGATACGGGCTGGCGCTTGCCAATATCAACAGCTGCAACCAGGCGGTCACCATCGCCAACGCCCTGCTTTCCACGGTCGCGGATAACGAAGACGCGGTCTACAACGCCAACGAGATCCTCAAGATCTGTGAAACCAACCTGCTCAACCCGCCCACAGCCACGCCGGCTCCCACGCCGACTATCGTGACCGGACCGACAGCCACCCCGCAGCCGTAGCCATGTACATCGACGAACGCAAGAATCTTTTCCGCAATCCCCGCGGTTCTTCCAATCCCTATTTCGTCATGGCGATTTTGCTGGTCGTGGTCGCCCTGGTGGCGGTCGTGCGCGCTTTTGCGCAGGGCGAAATCTGGCCGCCCTTCATCCCCACGCCCACGCCCACCCGCACGGTCAACTCGTTCGTAATCGAAGGCGACACCCATTTCGAAGCCGGCAGCCTCGATAAAGCCATCCAGTCTTACCAACAGGCCTTGGTCCTCGAGCCGAACAACAGCCATATCCGCGCCAACCTGGCAACCATCATGGTCTATTCTTCGTACACCATGACCACCGACCAGGAACGCCTGGACCGCCTCAACCAGGCTCTGGAAGTGATCGACCTGGCAAAAGCCGATGAGCCCAACAACTCGGAGGTGCTGGGCGTGCGTGCCAACGTGCTCAGCAGCCTGGCAAACTCTAACCTGCCCGAAGCTGAACAGAAGGAATATCGCATCCAGGCAGAGTCGGAAGCCCTCATCGCCATCCAGCTGGACAACAACAACCTGCTCGCCAAAGCCTATTACGCCGAGATCCTGATGGACCAGTTCAAGTACGAACAGGCCAACGACTACATCTCGCAAGCCCGCGAAGCCGGCGGGGAATCCCTCATGGATGTTTGCCGCATCCAGGCTTATATCTACGAAATGTTCCGCGATTACAACCTGGCCATCGATTGGTACATCAAGGCTTCAGATATCGCTCCGAACCTCACGTTTTTATATAACCGCATCGGCGTCCTCTACCGTTACCTGGGTCAGTTTGACGAATCCAGGTATGAAACCGCCCTCGAATATTTTGCCAAAGCTGCCGGTCTCAACAATCAGCTCGGGATTGACGACCCGATCCCCTACATGGCCATTGCCAACACCTACATCCGCATGGGTGAAGCCATGGCAGCCTCGCGCAATGCCTATCGCGCCCTCGAGATCAACC
>DOEX01000046.1 GCA_003532515.1 Anaerolineaceae bacterium
TCAACTCTGCTATGCGGGTTTGCAGCCCAGCTTCTTCGTTGCTGAGCCGGATCATGGTGGTCATGCGGTTGTTGAAATCCATCATCAGGAAGACCAGGATAACGATCACAATAATCGTGATTAGCCGCCGGTCTGCCCAGTTGATTTTCTTAATTTTTTCCCAAAGATCGTTCATGCCGTTAATTCCCAGGATTCCTATACCTTACCTTGTGCAACAATTGTACCATTTTGTGCCATCAGAATTAAATAAATCGTTATCCTGAGCTCTCGATTTTGTCATCCTGAACCTCTTTTGTGAAGGATCTTTACGGTGGACTGACATGATTCTTCGCATCGCTCAGAATGACAGGATTTGACATATAAAAAAACCTCCCATTATACGGGAGGTTTAGGTGCCGAAGGAGGGATTTGAACCCTCACGAGCGCGTTGCCCACTACGCCCTGAACGTAGCGCGTCTGCCNNTTCCGCCACTTCGGCCTGCGTGAGAGTATATTTTATCGCAAAGGGGTGATTTGTCAAACAATTCGAATTTCTCAGCCGTTAAATACCTCAATCAACCTTGCTGGCACGAAATATGTACAAGGTATAAAAATGAATATGAAAGAATCAAACCGTAAGAAGAACAAATTCTGGCTGTCTCTGTTATTGTTACTGACAGCTCTCTTGGCTGTGACTTTCGCCGGTTGCCAACGGCGCAACCTGGAATTTGAGCCATTTATCGTTTCGACTAACGAAAAGAATACCGCACTTCACACCCCAACTCTGCAGACATCACAAATTTCGCAACCCACTTCGACGCCCTACCAGGAGCCGCGCCTGACCATGACACCGGCTCCTCGTTCTGCCACCCCCACACCTGTGATTCCGCTAACGCTGCCAACTCTGCGTGTGAATGAAGACCTCTATACCATCCAATCTGGCGACTCCTTGGCTGGTATCGCGCTGCGCAACCAGGTTTCGGTCCGCCAGATCATTGAAGCTAACAATATTGAAAACCCAGACCTCATCAGTCCTGATCAGGTCATTACCATCCCACCCGCCAGTGCCAACGAGCTAGCCACCAGTTTTCGCATTATTCCGGATTCAGAAATAATCTATGGTCCATCAGTGAAAGATTTCGATATTGAATCCATTGTCTGGCAATTCAATGGCAAACTCAATTGGTATGAAGAAGAATTGAGTGATGGAACCATATTGAGTGGAGCAGAAATTGTTCAGAGGGTGGCCAACGAACAATCGGTCAATCCGCGCTTACTGCTGGCATTGATCGAACATCAATCCGGCTGTTTGCGCTCCCGAAACGAAGATTGCGACCTCGAAAAGTACCCTCTGGGCTTAATCAATAGCAATCAAAAAGGACTATACAAGCAGCTGAGTTGGGCGGCAAATGAACTCCTGAGAGGTTCAGGTTGGTGGGAGAAAGCTCTGTTAGCGGTGTGGACCCTGGCAGACGGTGATGTGATGCGTATTGATGCCTCAATCAACGCTGGGACTGCTGGCTTGCAGCACTTTTTTAGCCTGATCCAGGGAAAGCCAGATTGGAAAGAGAGCGTCTCAGAGACTGGTTTTTATCAAACTTATCTTGAATTATTTGGTTATCCTTTCGCATTCTCGGTGGACCCGCTGGTGCCAGAGGATCTGGCTCAGCCAGATCTGATCCTGCCCCTGGCTGATGGCGATGTTTGGCTCCTGACTTCCGGTCCGCACTGGGCATGGGGTACTGGCAGCCCGTGGGCAGCGCTCGATTTTGCTCCACCCGGTGAAGATGATGATTACGGTTGTTATTTCAGCGACGCGCCAGTTTTGGCGGCAGCTGACGGCGTGGTTGTTCGCTCTGAAGGCTCGGCGGTGGTTATCGATTTGGACGGCGACGGTTATGAACAGACCGGATGGACACTGAATTATTTCCACATCTCCGAAGCCAGCAGCATTCCTGCAGGCACAAGAGTTGCAACAGGAGATGTAATTGGGATCTCATCCTGCGAGGGTGGGGTCACTAACGGGACTCACTTTCACATTGCCAGGCGATACAACGGAGTTTGGATCGAAGCTGGCGGCGAGATACCCTTCAATTTGGGAGGGTGGGTCGCAGAAAGTTACGGAACAGTTTACGACGGGAGTTTGACAAGAGAAGGTGTCACAGTTGAAGCCTATAATGGTCGCTCAGAGATCAATTCAATCGGAAATCCATGATCCGAGAGATAAGCGGCTGGGAAAATTACAACGCAAAAGAAAGCAATTTACCCTGACAGCTGCTTTGGTCATCGGAGCGCTTGTTTTTGGTATTTTGTTAAAGGCGACCAACCTGATTGATTTCAGCTCCAAGAAAGTGGCTGCCCAACCTGTCCAAAGCAATCCGGATCCTTTTGAACCTCAATACGAAGTCGCGGACAGTATTGCTTTGTTACCCCAGGAAGAAGCAGCGGAAACTCAACCTTCCACGCAGACTCCCACTGAGGAAGCAGAGACGCCCGAACCTGAAGTACTGGCAAGCATCCCAACCCAGGCATACTTGATCCAAAAGGAAGAGGATGCTCCCATTCTTTACTACGCCCAGAGTGGTGACAGTATTGGTGTTCTGGCGGTCAGATTTGGCGTTGAGACCGGAGAAATCACTTCCACCGCAACCTTGCCGGAAGAAGGCTTTATTCCCGAAGGTCAGTTGCTGCTGATCCCAAATCGGCTGGAGCAAACCAGCTCTAATGTGAAACTTTTCCCTGATAGCGAAGTGGTCAATTCACCTTCGTCGATCGATTTTGACACCAAGGGTTTTGTCGACCAGGCTGGAGGTTACCTTGCTGGCTATGGTGAAGCAGTTTTCGCCTTTGGCGTGATGAGCGGCGCAGATATTGTTGACAAGGTAGCTAAAGAATTTGCTATTCATCCACGTTTGTTGCTGGCATTGCTGGAATACCAGTCAGGCTGGGTTTTTGGCGGTCGCCCTGACAATGAATTTGACCAATACTATCCTTTGGGTATCAAATTGGACGCCATAGGGCTCTACCATCAACTTGTGGAAGCTGCTGGCGTGATCGAGAGTGGTTACTACGGATGGCGCGAAGGCACGGTGGTGACAGCTGAATTTCAAGACGGCTGGGAACTGCGCCTGGCAGCAGAACTCAACTGCGGAAGTGTGGGTCTGATGCAGTTTTTTGCCAGGCTGTCCCGCTTTGAAGACTGGTCCAATGACTTGTATGGTGAAAATGGTTTCTTAGCCACTTATGGCAGAATGTTTGGAGATCCCTGGCTTATTGCTCAAAAATACGAGCCTCTCTTCACTCCAGATGTGCTTCAGCCTGAATTGATTCTGCCTTTCCAACCCGGAATTGTTTGGTCATTTACTGTTGGACCGCACGCAGCCTGGGGTGCCGCCGATGTGCGTGCTGCACTCGATTTTGCTCCGCCCTCTGCTGAGACAGGTTGTCATACGAACTGGACCTGGATCACATCCGTTGGTCACGGTTTAGTCGTTCGCTCTGAAAATGGTGCCGTGGTGGTCGATATGGATGGTGATGGATTTGAGCAGACTGGTTGGAATATCATTTATCTGCATGTTGCCACCGCTAACAGGGTGCCTGTAGGTACCTGGCTGGAAGCCGGCGACAAAATTGGGCACCCTTCTTGTGAAGGCGGCATATCCACTGGAACGCACCTGCACATCACCCGTAAATATAATGGTGAATGGGTTCCGGCAGAAGGTCCGCTGGCATTTGTGATGAGTGGTTGGAAAGCCAAAGCCAGTTCAAATTTTCTGGATGGATGGTTGGTCAGAGGGGAAGAAGTAAAAACCGCCAGTATCTACGGTTCACCAGTGTCTCATATCAGCAGGTAAAAGACGCTTCAAAATCTTGCTTTGCTGAGCAATGCGAAACATCTTGATGTTGGTTGGCAAAGATTCTTCACTTCGTTCAGTATGACAAAAAAAAGAGAAGAAAACGGATTTTCTGGATTATGTTATAGTTTGGCTTGACCCTGATACGAATGGGTGAAGTATGAAATATCGAAACCATAACCAATTATTTTTCACGCTCCTGGCAGTAATCGTTCTAATCTTAGCTGGTTGCGGTCCACAGCGGGAATCCGGCTATATTCTGCCTGAGACCCTGACTGCTGAAATCACATTAACTCCGCAATCGACCGCGACCCCTGCATCAAAGCGACCGGTTTACGCGCCGGGTACGCTGGTCGATTACATTGCGCAAAGTGGAGACAGCCTCGACCTGCTTTCCATCCGCTTTGGTTGTTCTCAGCAGGAGATTCTCTGGGCAAACCCGCAAATCCCTGAGGATGTTACAACCTTACCCCCCGGTTTTCCAATGAAGATGCCGATTTATTACAAAGAATTTTGGGGAACCGAATTTCAAATCATCCCGGATGCTGCCTTTGTTTACGGACCTGACCTTCTGGATTTTGACCTGAAAGCTTTTTTAGAAGCAACCCCAGGATGGTTCAAAAACTACCGCGCCATCATCAGCGAAAAACATCTTGATGCTGCTGGTGTTGTGACCTATTACAGTGAAAACTTCAGCCTGAACCCTAAAATGCTACTTGCACTGATCGAATTTCAAACTGGTGCCTTAACCAATCCAGTCAGAGACCCATCGATGGAAGAATTTTTCCTCGGTTTTGAAAACTTTCATCGTGGAGTCCATCTTCAAATTTCTTATGTTTCCGACTTGTTGAACGATGGTTTTTACCGCTATTTCAACGGCGAGTTAAGCAGCATTGAGCACAGCAATGGGACTATTGAAAACATCGACCCCTGGCAAAACTCGGCAACGGTCGCCTTACAAAACTATTTCTCCCTGATCTATGATGGAGACGATTATGGATTTGCCATCGGACCAGAAGGGTACGCTAAAACCTTTACTATTCTGTTTGGTGATCCCTGGCGAAGAAATACGACCGTTTTACCGGGCAGTTTGACGCAGCCTGACTTGATTCTGCCATTTAAAGCAGGTACGGTCTGGGCTTACACTGGTGGACCTCACAGTGGTTGGGGAACGAGAAAACCCTGGTCAGCGATCGACTTCGCACCGCCGACCGAGACGCAGGGGTGCGTGCGCACTGAACAATTTGCTGTAGCTGTTGCCGATGGAGTTGTTGCCCGCACTGATGCTGGTACCGTAATGCTGGACCTGGATGGCGATGGCGATGAAAGAACCGGTTGGGTAATTTACTACCTCCACCTGGCGGAAGAGGGTCGGGTCAAAGTTGGGCAGGAGGTTAAGCAAGGAGATCCTCTTGGACGGCCGTCCTGCGAGGGCGGCACGGCAACTGGCACGCATGTCCATCTTGCGCGGAAATACAACGGACAGTGGATTCCGGCGGCTTCCAGCATCTTACCGTTTATCATGGACGGTTGGGTGCCAGTAGAAGGGGAACAAGCTTATCAAGGCTTGTTGGTACGCGGCAGCCAGGTGGTTCGCGCCAGCACGTTATCCGACACGAAGAGCATGATCCCGGCGCAGAATTAGTTATTCCTCAAAATAACGCGCGAAAATAGCCTTTATATCGACATCTGGGCTGGCAGCCTGAAAAACATCTACAAAGTCAGCTTCTGTGGCAATTTTGAGATAATTCTCCTCAACATAAGTCCTTAGGGCAGTCAAGAAAGCCTGGTCTGCCATGCTGATGTGCAGGTCATGCAAAAGGATGGCACCATTCAGGTAGACTGACGCGCGGTAGTTTTCATAGGTGCCAGCTTCGTAAATACTGTTATTGACATCGCCCGAATGGGGGTGCGCATGGACACGGTTATCCCACCACCAAACTGTCAATTCAGGGTGATAACGTTCGTAGAAAAGATACTCAGAATAGGTTGCCAGGGCTTCATCGAGCCATGGTTCCATGGCCTGATCGTTGCCAACCTGGCTGTAAAACCACTGGTGGGAAAGCTCATGTGGTACCAGGATGGTCAGATTGTTCTCTGCTGTGTTGTCGTAAAAGTCGAGGATTTTGCTGGAAAGCAAGACCATTCCGTCCATTTCCATGTTATGCAGAAAATCCGCGGAAACCAGGCTGATTTGGTCGTAGTGATAGGGACCGTAGATTTCGGTGAACAGATCCATCGCCTGGCCGGCGATCTGCAGCATTGCTTGAGCTTTGTCTTTTTGATACTGAAATATATAAGCCTGGATCAGTATTCCGTTGTGCTCAAGTTGCTCTTGGTAGAACTGGTTGGAGATGGAAAAGGATAAACCCCTCGCTTTTTTGAGAGAATAACGCATGCCATCAGGGATGGCTTCTGCACTTGCTCCGCTGGCAACCAGGAGATTAGGCAAGTTTTCAGCCAGTCGCAGCGTCAATTGGAAATCCGCGATTTCGTTGACAATATACTCTCCCACCACCAAGTTATTTGAATCGATCAATGGTTCATGACTGATCCAGGTTTGTTCTGTCGTAAGTGGAGGAATATAAGGGTACCAGTTGCTCAGATTCAGCTGCCGTTGGGTCCAACCGAAACTGCCTTCACGTTGGGGAACAGCCAGGTTGAAGGAAAGCCGAAGTGCGGTTCGTTCACCTGGTTGAAGAGGTTGAATGAGCTGGATTGTAGTTCGAATGCCGTCTTCGCTAAAGCTAGCAACCGAATCTCCACTCAATTCTGTTTGTTGATAGACGTTGGGGAAAAAACGCGCAGGTATAACTATCAGGAGCGAGGGTAAGCTGAAGTTTGATTTGTTGAGGTATTCAATTCTTTGGACTACAGCGGCTGTGTGACGACTGTAATCCAGTGTCATTTCAAAATTGTAGCGAGTGAATTCTTCGGGTGCAATGGTTGGTTCAGGGGTGTCAGTTGGAGCTGGGCTGGGTGCTAACGGTCCGGTTGATAAAATTTCAGGGGTTAGCTCGGGAGCCGGCTCTGCTCGCTTGCAGGATGAGAGAAGTAACGAAATAACGATGAAAGCAAGAATGAAACGTTTCATGATGAAATCCTTAACAAAATTTTACCAGTTAACGATTCTGGTGTTTGAATTGCGAAAATAATTTTGAAACGGAGGATTTCGTTCTATAAATTTTTTTGCTTTACTTTGGAATTTGGAACGGTCGGGTGCCCGTTCCCTACAAAAACCAACGGAACAGCGTTTCGCTGTCCCGTTGAATAGATTGATAATCCGTGTACTACAACCCAAAACTATGAGGGTTGACGGGTGAGCCCTCGTAACGTATCTCAAAATGCAGATGGGGACCAGAACTGTTTCCAGTGGAGCCCATGTAGCCAATAATTGAGCCGCCGTATACCACCGATCCACATGCCACGTTGACTCCGCCATCCATAAGATGGCCATACAGCGTCAGGTAACCATTACCATGGCTGATGACCACGGTGTTGCCATAGCCACGGTTTGACCAACCAGCGTAAATCACAACCCCCGTGTCAGCGGCATAGATGTTGTACCCAGTGCGCCCAGCATAATCGAGACCGTTATGAACAGGCGGTGTATATTCATAACCGCTGATCGAGCTGGAATCGGTGGGCAATTGGAAACTGCCGGAACCCGAAACGGTCGAGGTGGAGTTACAGGCATAGCCACCCAGGTAAGAAACATTGGGGTGGGATCCAGAACCACCTGTCGGGTCTGTTACATAGCTGACCCAACTTGGGGTCGAACCCCGACCTCCGGGTATGTAGAGGAAGGTTCCGGTTCTGATCTTTGGCAGGCTGAATTCACCGATCGCCTTAGGATCAAGATTATTCAAGGGTTCTGCCAGTATATCAGCTGGGGTAACCCCGTAACCATTCGAAACCCCATTCAAACCCTCACCATATAACCAGGCGTGATAAACGCCATCGTCAGGCAAGATGATCAATTTTTGACCTGGATAGACGCCATCGGGTGTATCACCAATCAGGTAACGATTGGTCCACAGAATTGTTTCGGGTTCAAGTTCAAAGGCTTCGGCAATGCTAAAAATTGAATCCAGAGGTTGAACTTCATAGGCAATAATCTCAGTACGTGGTGCAGGGAAGGTTTCAGCTGTACCTAATGGCAGAGACTGCAACTCTTCGATGGCTGCGTAATATAGCAGAGTGTCACTGGCAAAATAATTAGGGATAGTGCCACCAGGAACCACCAGGCGGGTGCCGGCTTTGATATTGGGCGAAGCATAACTCCCAATTGTTGTGGCATCGAGATTATTGCCAGGGTAATTGATGATGTCTTCCGGGGTCACGCCATAATAGTTAGACACCGCGCCAAGACCTTCGCCAGCAGACCAAACGTGGTAAACCCCATCGACTGGAAGAATGTAAATTGTTGTCCCGGGGGTATAGTTTCGCAGATCGCTCTCAAGCTCGTAGCGGTTTGCCCATAAAATGGATTCAGGCCACAGACCAAACCTGGATGCAATACTCGAAACAGTATCACCTTCCTGGATCGTATAGGTGATAACTTCTGCTCTAGGTGCAGGGGTGGAAACAGCAGGAGTGATTGCAGCTTCGCGTGTTTGCATTGGTGCTACAGTTGTCACTGTGTCGTATTCGTGAGCGACAAACGGTTCAGCGGGGGTGATTTCTGACTTCAACGTTGGGGTAGGATCAATTTTTTCGGACCCAGTACCGCCAAGAGCCCATGAAACTATCAAAACGATGGCCAAGGCGATCATAACAATTGCTGCGATCATCCCGCTTTGTTTTAATAGTGGCTTATTAGTATCATTTTTTGATTCGATTGGCTTTTCGGTCTGATCGAAATTATTGTTTTCTTCAGGAATAGTCTTTTGAGTCATTTTTTACTCCGTTTTGGCATAATAACCAACATCTTTGAGGTTGTCAAGTCAACCTCAGGGTGGGGAAACTCGATTTTTGCCTCTTAGGGATTTTGAAAATACTTCGATATGATTGGAGTCAGATCCTGGTTCGTGTGACGGGTAAAGGCATCAAAGAAATCTGCTTTAGTCGCCAGGTTGTAAGTATTAGCATAAGCGTAATCCTTCAGAGAGGCAAAAAAGGCACCATCTCCAATGGTCTGGCGGATCTCATGTAAGAAATGGACGCCTTGCAGATAGACGGCATCACGATAGGTGATGTAACCACCTTCGATCCAGATATCCGAATCGACATAACCGGTGGGAACGGGCTTATAGATGCGAACGCTCCACCACCAGTCAACGCTTTCCGGGTGATAGCGTTCATAATAGAGCAATTCAGCATAGGTTGCCAGGGCTTCATCCAGCCATGGTTCTAGGGCATGATTGCTGCCAATAAAACCGTAAAACCATTGATGCGAGAGTTCATGAGGGGTCATAATAGTCAGGTCGGTTTCGGGGATACCGTCGTAAAAGTCGAAAATCCCGTAACTGATCATGATCAGCCCATCCATCTCCATGTTATGAAGAAAATCCCCAACGACAATAGAAACCAACTCACGTGGATAGGGGAAGAGCAGGTCGCCGAAAAGTCGCATTGCTTTGGCGGCAATATCGGTCACCCTTATTCCGTTTTCAATTTCATTCATAAAAACATAAGAGCGGATAGTAACACCGTTCTGGACGATTTCGTGTTCAAAATAGCTGTCGCTGATCGAAAATGTGAATCCGCGGGCGTGTTCCAACGTATAAGTGTAGCGACCATCCGCACCTTGGGCTGGTGCGCTGGCTGCCACCTCAATCAGATCGGCATGACTTACCAGGGTCAGGCTTACCTGAAAATCGCTAAATTCATTGACAACAGATTCACCAACGATAATGTTATCCTGATCAACAACCCGTGGATATGCCAGCCATTCGCCAGTGTCATCGTAAGGCGCAATGAAAGGGTACCAATCCGAAACATTGGCTTGCTGGTTGGTATAACCAAAGATGCCCGGATTTTGGGGAAGGTAGATCCGAAAAATGATTTTTATAATTGTTGTTTCGAGCGGTTCCAACGGTCTGGAAAGAGTGAGGTAGGTGAAAATGCCCTCTTCGCGATAAGACGCCATCAAATCACTGCTAAGACTGTATTGTTCGTAACTGCCCTCAAAATTGCGAGGTGGCACCACCAACAGGAGCTCTGCCATCGGCTGGCTGCTTTTATTGGTATAAGTGATTTGTTGAGTCACGGAACCGAAATGGGAGTAGTAATTGAAGATAAGATCAAGCTTGTATTGCGTGCGGTTTGCAGGCGGATCAGGCAGTTGGTAGACCTGGGGCATTTCCGTCGGAGTTGCTTCGGTTGTTGACGACGCAGAAAGTACCGATTGGGTCGGGGAAAGTTCTGACTGGGTCGGTGTAGGTTCGATGATCGGCTCGGTTGGAGTTTTCGCACAGCCTGCCAGGAGACTCAGGAGGATGAGCAAGAGAAAAATTCGCTGCTTTTTCATGTTTCCAAAATTGTACCAGTAACTTGTTTACTCGTTATTTAGGGGCGACGGTTTGGATAGGAGACTGGATTGACCAAAAGCTGTCATTCTGAGCATCTTTTGCTAAGACTCTTTTTTGGATCCTTCGCTTTGCTCAGGATCACAGGAAAATTGCAGATTGCCACGCTCTCTTCGGTCGCTTGCAATGACAGAAGTAACGAACTATCGATCAGGCAGGAATGATCGTGATTGTGTGAACGATTTCTGCTGTCTTGGACATCATGGCAATCGCCTGGCAATACTTTTCCTCGGCAAGCTCCACAGCCCGCTCCACATCCTTCTCCTGGATGTTGTTGCCAGTGACGATGTATTCAAAGTGCATTTTTGTAAAAACGTGGGGATGACCTTCCTGGTAGCTTTCTACGTTGACTTTACATTCGTAGCCGGTGAAATCCACTTTTTTCTTCCGTAGAATTGAGAGCATATCCAGACTGGCACAACCAGCCGTCCCCACTGCCAGTAATTCAATTGGAAGAAAGCCCTTATTTTGTCCACCGCTCTTTTCAGAGGCATCCAGGGTTATTTTGTGACCGTTCTCTGAATAGCCGGTCAGTTCCATGCCTTCTTGCCAAACAACTTTTACATCCATCATTGCTCCTTTAAAAAACTTTCTTGTAGGGAACTGGCCTGCCTGTTCCACAAGTTTCTGTCACCACAATTTCCAGGTTGAGGTAAGCTTGGTTGAGGCAGTCCTCAACCCTACAATATCCTGGAAATCAGATTTTTGATACTAACTGCCAGTTGGGTTGAACATCAAAGTCCAGTGGGTCACTTTGCCCAATCACCAGGTGGCGATATGCGGCTGCCGCAATCATGGCAGCATTGTCAGTGCATAAACTGATGTGTGGAATATGCACACGGAAGCGGGTCTGGGCTCTAAAAGCCTCGCGCAGGGCACGGTTAGCGCTCACTCCGCCTGCAACAATAATATCCTTTGCCTTAAAGGTTTCAGCAGCGGCAATTGTCTTCTCGTATAAAGCATCCACGACGGCTTGCTGGAAGCTGGCGGCAACATCTTCAACCGGTAGTTTCTTACCAGCACTCTTGTAATCTTCCACGGTTCTCAGAACCGCTGTCTTAAGACCACTGAAGGAGAAATCCCAAGCCCCATCCATGCGGGCTTTGGGAAAATTAAAGGCGCGGGGGTTGCCAGTTTGGGCGGCTTTTTGAATGGATGGACCACCTGGGTAAGCCAGGT
>DOEX01000076.1 GCA_003532515.1 Anaerolineaceae bacterium
TAAAAGGGGATGAGGGCAGGGAAACTGTTGAGCTCGTTACGAAATTAAACACATGGGACAAAGACAGAAGATTTGTAGTCTCTCGCATATTGAAGCCAGAAAAAGAAAGGGCACAATTATCTCTCTTGGAAGGCGACGAATACGAATACTTCTTTTTTGTGACCAATACCGAACTATCTTCAGAAAAAGTAGTTATTTCTTACGAGAAGCGTGGAAACTGCGAAAATTACATCNNCAAGTACCCCGCAGGGGCACAAGGAAGCCAGGTATGATATGGCGGTTGGACATCTGCTACAGGGGAAGTGTGAAATTCTCAACAATGATGTTGTAAGGGGCGAGCTGCTTGCTAAGCTCTTCCTCAGCGCGGATGCGCGCCTGGTCTCGCGCGGTGATCAATTCTTCTGCTGTAAACATCGCGGTGACCGCCTTAAAGGCGTTCTGTACCGCAGGGGCAACGATGATATCAGCATATTCAATGCCAATATCCTGATACACTTTCATCGCCTGAGCGCCATCCAGATGGTAGTTCACCGCGATCGAGGAGCTTACCACCTGCAAATTTTTGCTCATGGCGGTGGCCTCAACCTGATCTTTTTGGGTACGGATCGACATTAACACAACCTGCTCTGCAACGGGAACGCGAAGGTTAATACCTGGATAAATCACGCGATTGGCGCACCCCAGCGGGTAACAACACCGATGTAACCGGCGGGGACTACGTTTACTGCTGCTGAAACGATAATCAGTGCCGCAATGTCGACGACGACCGCAATGGCGAAGCTACGACCGCCTTTGGTCAACTTGGGGCTTTTTTGAGTACTTGACTGCGAACTTGAACTTGTAAATTTTCCATCAAACATTTTTCACCTCACTCCTCAATTATCGCAGATAGGTGGTGATTGGACAATAGATAATGTAGGGTTCTAATAAAACATTTATGTGATCGATAGGGTCGATCAAGCTAATCTTTGTGGCCAATTAATACTATGATATTATTATGGACGCATCAGAGTGTGTATCGAAAATTTAAAAATTAAGCCCAGATTTTCATGTGAGACGAAGGACTGTGAAAAAACAAAACAATAATTCAAAATCCTCCATATCTGCATTTAAGATATTAATTATCATCTGCTTGTTCATAACAACCACGATTCCTGGAGAGGTGTTTGCGGGTTGGGGTACCCCTGACAATCAGCAACATGCTGTTTTTACTTTGAATGACTTGGGGTATACAAGTGATGATGAATATCAAGGTGTGTTAGTCAGCCATCAATATGATGTCAATCTTCCAGCAAGCTGGGAATTTTCCCAATCTGGTCTGGTTACGATTAGCTTCAGCCATTCCGAACTGTTAAACCCTTATTCAAGTTTAGCGGTGGATTGGAATGATATCCGCGTGGCAAGTGTGCTTTTAGATTTAAGCAATGCCGATCATGGGACGCTACAATTTGAAATTCCAGCAGACCAATTAGTTTCAGGTTACAACAAGATGTCCTTGCATTTTTACATGGGCATTCGAGATGATTTTTGTGAAGATTTTGATAATCCGGCAATCTGGGCTGTGGTGCACAATACTACCTCTTTTGATCTGGGGTACACCATAAAAGAATTCGACCCGGATTTGTATAAACTTTTCGATCGCATAATTGAACCCAGTGCATTGTATCAAAATTCGATAACCCTTGTACTTCCCATACAAGCGACAGCTGCTGAATTGGAAGCGGCGGCTTTGGTGAGTGCCAAATTAGGTCAAGTCGCCAACTGGCGGTCATTGGAAGTAAAGACTCTCCCGCTCGAGTTGCTTAGCGAACTGAAACCTACAGGAACCCTGATCATCATTGCACCCGCCCAACAACTATCCACACTCAGTGAGCTCTTTCTGCCACCTTTTACTGGATCCGGTGATGACTTGCTGATGCAAGATGTGAACGGAAATGCCATCAACTCTGATGCCGGTGTGTTGTGGACGCAGAATTCCCCTTACGACCCCTTCGCAACCGGGGTTGTAATAACCGCTTCCAGCCCTGAAGGTCTGCAAAAGGCAGGCCGAGCTTTTGCCACATCAACAGTTTTTGATCGGCTTTCCGGACAATTGGGGATCATTCTGGATGTACCTCAACCTGAAGAGGACCCCTCTGCTGCTGCCCCAGGTTTAACCTACAGTCTGCTTGACTTAGGTTATCAGGATATTGTTGCGATGGGAACAAATCAGCAGTCAATCAATCTTAATATCCCCTTACATATGGTATTTGATTCATTGGGTGATGCTTCCTTAAAATTGAATTTTTCTCATTCAGATACACTGAATCCAGACCGCTCATCCATGAATGTTCTGGTCAATAACGTGCCCGTGAGCAGTGTCCAACTGACCAGCGAGAATGCCCAGAATGCTGAAGTCGAAATAAAGATTCCTTTACGATTGTTTACATTAGGCAGCAACCTGATCACAATTATTAGCAACATCCAAGTGAATGACTCCATTGTTGAAAGCACTTTATATTGTACCGATGAATATTATACAGATTCTTGGTTAACCATCAGCGGGACATCATCTTTTACCTTCCCCAGTGAGATTGGTAAGAACACTACTTCGCTTACTGGATATCCGGAAGTGTACTTGGGGTCTCCAACTCTTTCAAACTTGGCTGTCATTGTCCCCGATGTACCTGACTGGACCACTTCTGCAATGGTGTTAACGGTAGCGAATCGGATAGGCAGATCAGCCAAAGGCGATCAACTCTTATTAACAGTCCTTCCCGCCTCAGCTCAAGGAACTGACTTACCTGAGCGGCCCTTCCAAATTGTTGTTGGCTTGCCATCGCAAAACTCAGCTATTATGAAAGTAAACGATCTGCTGCCGCAATCTTTTGAAGAGGATGGCATCACGCCACGGACGATAGAAGGTTACGCTGATATTGTACCAGCCTCAGGTGAGCTGGGCTTCATCCAGACTTTATTTACTGACCAAGGTAAATATCAGATGATATTAACAGCAACTTCTCCGATTGGATTGGAATGGGTTGCCAAAGCTATGAATACCCCAACAATTTACCAAAGTTTTACTGGCAACCTGGTGGTTCTTACAGGGGATGAGCAAGTCGCCAGTTTTACTATTCCCACAGCAACCTCACCAGTTTTGGAGCTTTCGTCTGAAAATATGCAAGAAAATAAAGGCCAAGTAAATCAAAATCCAGAATGGGTAGTCGCATTGGCCGTGAGTATCGTCATTATCTCTTTGGGAGTCTTGTTGATTAATTGGTTGTTAAAAAAGAGGTCATCGAATGAAAACTAACCAATCAAATAATCAGGAAACCTATCTGATTATATTTTTAGTATGGCTAATCTTTGCTACAAGCATAGTATTAACCATCAATCAACAAACCTCTGTTTTAGGTTTAGCAGTATTGATGATGGTAGTGATGCTTACCTTCACATCGCTTTTCCCGCGTTCTTCACAAATTTTGACATTAATTGGTTCGATTATCTATCTGGTAGTTTATTACAGCATTTATCCAATTACTTGGGCTTCAATTACCACTCCGGTTATTGTGGTATTGATGTTTTTTATTACTGAAGCATTTGGCTCTTTCGTTTTGCGGAAGATGAATGAAAATTATCACAGAATGCAAACCAACATTGATCTCCTGAATAACTTGGTTCAATACGATTCAGAAACCGGATTGCTGAAACCTCAATACTTGTATCCAAAATTGGATGATGAACTAACGCGCTCACGCAGATTTAAACACCAGTTTTCCATCGTTATGCTGAAGGTGGCGTGTGGTGCTGTTGCAGGTACTGAAGGCAGGGAATCGGCTGAAATTGATCAGATGATCGCCAAGTTGCTCTTACAAAATTCTCGCACCAGGATCGATATTCCATTTCTACACAATCAGTTTGGGGTCATCCTGCCAGAGACCGATATGGAAGGTGCTACCATTTTTGCCAAACGACTTCTTGAAAAATCGATGCAAGTCTCTTTGCTTAACATGCGTATTGGCATCAGCACCTTTCCGAATGACGCCATCACCACTGAAGAACTGGTCAAGGATTGTGAAGCAGCCCTGCAAGAAGCACAAGTGTCTGGAAAAGCAATCGTCCGCTATGATGAAATCTAATCCAAAGAGATGTTTACATACCTTCATAATTCGGGGAAACCGTTTTTTAGATCTACCCCTTTTTACGGTGAGTTTTTCAGTAAAGTCGTGGAAGGCTTAGTGAACAGCAAAGATCAGATGAGAATTAATCTACTGGACGAACAGAGCATGATGTAAACCGATTGCTAATGAAAGTGCTGAGAGTTTATTCAATGACGCTTGATAGCAATTGGAATAATACCTGAAAGAGAAGTAAGCTGCCCTGATTATGGACCTAAGACCAGTAAATGAAATTCCTCCGCTCCTTCGCCTATCTTCCCTCACGCCAACAAAGCAGGGATTAACCTTACTTACAGAAGAAGTCTCCAAACGTTATACCGTTGTTCCGATAGGGCTGGAAAAAAAGACGTTTGTCTTGGCTGGACCCAATCCAATGGACGAGGAAGCTTCTAAAGACCTTCAAATCATCTTGGGTTTCCCAATCCGAGCCATGAGATGTACTTGGAGCGATTTCAAACTATATCGAGCTTGCTGCTATACACCCCTTTCCCCCGGGGGTAAAGTTTCATTTGAAGAAAATCGAAAACGATTTCAGCTTGAAACGCCCAATGAGGAATTAACTGAATATAGAAGTCAACGAAGATTTTCTGTTCTAACGACCCAAAGACGGAAAGATCCGGAAGTTCTAGGGTTCGGATTGTATTTACCCCATTTTAGCTCAGGCCATTTAGTGCAGGCAAAGGGCTTGGAAATGCTTTTACCTGAGTCCCTCCCCCGACAGCATTTCGTACCTTTAGGCTGGGTGGACGGAATTCTATTTTGTCTGATAGATAGTGCCACCTGGATTGAGGTCTTTAACCAACATAAAGACAACCTGGAATATCAATGCCAATTGATTATTGCTGATCCAAGCGTGTTTCAATTGGCTTATCAACAATGCTACCTGCACAGCCCCATGCCTGTATCCTGTAAAGAAGAAAAGATTGTCGCTTCATTATTTCAAAATGGCTTCCTAACATTTGAACAAGCAACATATGTACTGGAGATCAAAAAACATACTGACCTCTCTGCAAGGGAGGTTCTGATTTCCAATAAATTAATTGCTGCTGATACATGGCTGACAGCTTATGCTAAATTAATTAACACCAAGGCTTTGCTTTCAGCAAAAATTCCCAATGAATTCGAGAAAATCATTACGCAATTTAAGCCGCTCATTCCGGCTTGGATGGTTCGGAAATTTCGGATTCTGCCAATCTTTGCAGACCGAGGTGGCTTGGTAATTGGACTCCAAGAAATGGATTACCGCTTAATTTCTCTTGCCAGAACCATAACCCACCTTGAAATAGAACCTCGGTTAATGGACCGCGATGTCATCGAAATGTGGATTGAAAAGGTGTATCCAGCCGAAGAAAATTTTGAAAAGCACAAGCCGATTCATCTGGAACATCTCTTAGTGGAGTTTGGGTACCTAACTTCATCCCAAGTCAGCGAGGTGGTGACTCTTGGGGCAGAATTACATAGGCATTGGCTGGCTATTGCCTACGAAAAAGGGTATTTGTTGGAGCGCGACCTAGTAGATGCACTGGGCTTTTTTACCGGTTATCCCACACTCAGCATGGATCATTTTCCCATTGACGAGACACTCATAAATAAATATTCAATACCGTTGATGAAGGATTTTAACATATTCCCGCTTTGCGAAAGCAGGGATTCAGTGTGGTTAGCAGTTACCGATCCTCTCGCTACCGATGGTTTTCAGCGTTTAGAAACGGAAATTGATAAAAGCGTTAAGCCTGTAATTGTTCCACGTTCCATTATTGCGCAACTTATTCGGCAATACTCTCAGACAAGTGAGACTGAAGCACAGGATATTGAGAGCATTCAACTGGTAGACAGACTGGTAACAGAAGAAATCCTAACGCGTCGACAGGCGTTGGCGGCTTTGGAGGAAAAAGAAAGCGGAATCTCAATTGATAAGGCAATTATTCATCAGACCGGGGGCGATCCTGAAATAATAGCTAAAAATCTAGCCCGTCTGCTTGGTATTAACTACGAGGATATCTCCCTGACAGAAGTATCTCATCCGGTTTTAGATGCTTTAGGCGCACCCAGTATGCGTGTGACAGTCGTGGACCCGATTCAGTATTCCGTTGCCCGTTTGATCTCATTGGAAATCGCCCAAAAGATGAATGCACTCCCCATTCGACTTGATAATGAGAAGGTGGTGGTCGCGTTTGCCGATCCCTTGTTTGAATCCGCGAAAAAAAATTTGGAAATAATTCTCAACAGACCAATCATCCCTGTAATTACCAGTCAGGCGATGTTGGATGACGGCATTATTCGTTCGCTTCGTCGCCCGAAATTAGGCGAAGCGTTGTTAATGGCTGGCATGATTACCCAGAATCAATTTAACGATGCGCTGGATTACTCCAGAAAGACAAACGTTCATTTGGGTATAGCCCTGGTTTACAAAGACTATATAACTGAAGATGATCTCTACAAATTTCTTGCCAAGCGAACAAATCTGCCTTTGGTAGACATTTCTGAGACACCTGTTGACGAAAATGCTGCCTGGTTGCTTGAATCAAGCTTTGAGCGGACTGAAGGTATCCTGCCAACAACAGTGGAGGATAACTCTGTGATTCTGGCAATGGTGGATCCCGACAATCAAAAGGGATTTGATCAGGCTGAAGCACAAATCGGAGTGGCATGCAGCAAGGTGCTGATTAAACCCAGTGATTTTAATTATGTTATGGAAACACTATATCGTCAGGATTATCTTGACGAAAGTATATCTACACTGATGGAACGTTCACCAGAGGATTCCGCTTATCATGCCTTGGAAACCAGCCAAATTATCTCGCTGATTATTTTCGTCCTGCTCTCTCTGGCTTTATTGCTCTACTCCCCTAATGAGTATTTGATTTTTATTAATGCTCTTATCACAGCTTTCTACCTTGGTTTTTCATTATATAAATTTAAGTTAATCTTCACAGCAATTTCCAGCAACCTTGAGGTTCCAGTTTCGGATCAGGAGGTTGCTGATTTGAAGGATTCTGAGCTGCCAATATATACTATTCTTGTTCCGGTACACCGAGAGGCTGAAATGCTGTCTGATATCTTAAAATCCCTGGAGATGATGGATTATCCTGAAGTTCGATTAGATATCCTCGTGCTCATGGAAGAAGATGACCTTATCACTTCACAAAAATTTGACGAGATTGACCCCCCACGTTTTATTCAGAAGGTCATTGTGCCCAATAAAGAACCCAAAACAAAACCAAAAGCATGTAATTTTGGTCTGATTCATGCCAGAGGAGAATATGTTGTAATTTACGATGCCGAAGACCTGCCTGATCCTGACCAGTTGAAAAAAGTGGTTATTGCTTTTTCAAAAGTACCTGAAGAAGTTGTCTGCATCCAAGCAAAATTGAATTATTACAACCGTAAACAAAATATCCTCACGAAATGGTTCACGATCGAATACTCCATGTGGTTTGATTTGCTGTTGCCAGGTCTGGATTCTGAACATGCGCCTATCCCCCTGGGCGGCACTTCAAATCATTTCAAAAGATCATCGTTGCTGAAAGCCGGAGCCTGGGACCCCCATAATGTAACTGAAGATGCCGACCTGGGAATGCGTCTTTTCAAACAAGGTTATCGCACCCGCATTGTGGACTCAACTACATATGAAGAAGCCAACAGTCAATTCGGCAATTGGATCAGACAGCGTTCACGCTGGATGAAGGGTTATATGCAAACCTGGCTGGTTCACATGCGCCACCCACTCCGAATGATCAGAGAAATCGGCTTCAAAAACTTTGTCAGTTTTCAATGTATTGTCGGCGGAACTTTTTTTTCAGCGTTAATGAATCCGATTTATTGGATCATGACCATACTATGGTTTGTTGCCAAACCCGAATTCATCAGCCGACTGTATCCGACCGCCATATTCTTCATGGGAGCTATCTGTATGTATGTGGGTATGTTTGTCTTTACCTATATCAATATCGCCGGCACCATGCGGCGGGGTTATTTTGATATGGTAAAAATCGCCATATTCAGCCCGCTTTACTGGGGGTTGAGCAGCATCGCCAGTTGGAAAGGATTAATTCAGCTGCTGATTAGACCCCATTTCTGGGAAAAAACACGTCACGGGCTTTATCAAAAGCCCGCAGAAGGGGAAAACACAAATGACCTGGGGGCATTGAAAAATGAATCTCCCTAACTGGCTTGACGAATCATCATCTCGGTTCAGTCATCTCAAGGCATCCATTCCGCTGAACAACCCCATTGTCAATCACCCTCTGGACAGAAAAGAAGGAAGAATTATTTTCATTCTTTCTTCTATTGCGAATTTTAGTTTGGTTTACCTCCTGAATTTCGTCTGGCATATTGGCAACAGCGACGCTCTCTCGCGTACCGCCAACGCCTTTTATGTCCTTTACTCCCGCGAACCACACCTTGCAGCGGTTGGGTTTGTCTGGCCGCCACTTCCAAGCATCTTGCAGCTGCCTTTGTTGCCAATCACCAAGGCATTGGGTTGGGTTACACTCAGTGGCAATATTGTTTCTGTGCTATTTGGAGCGGGCTGCCTGGTGATGATGAATAAACTGCTGGTGAACTTGAAATTCCCGGCGCTTGTTCGTTGGATCCTGGTTGGTTTGTTGCAATTTCACCCCTACACCTGGTATCTTTTTTCAGCCGGCATGGCAGAACCCATCTTTTTATTTTTTGTCCTCGCCACCTTATCCGGTATGAATGACTTGCCGCGAACTATGCGCTCGTGGGTAGTCGTTGGTCTTAGTTTGTGTGCTGCTTTTTATGTGCGCTATGAAGCTTTGGCAATGGTCGTTGGGGTGGCACTGGCTGTGATTGTTCACCTGTGGAAGCAAAGTACAGGCTGGAAAGAAAAAACTGAAGGCTGGTTGATATCTATTCTGTTACCTGCTGTTTACGGCATTGTAATGTGGGTGTTTTTTAATTGGTCCCTTATGGGGGATCCTTTGTACTTTCTGCGTAGTGTCTTTAGCTTATCCAATGCACCTGATATCGCTAAGATTGCTGGATTAACCCACCCCTATTATTTGGCTTGGGGGAATTTTGTCGAAGCAATTAAGGTGGGTGTTGTACGATCATTTCAGCAATGCCCAGCTTATCCAATAATGACAGCCCTTGCGTTCATATCTATTATCTGGCATCGGAATCGAAAGGGATTCGGGCTTTTTATTGTCATAGTGAGCATTACCAGTTTCACCATTCTGCAGGTTTACATGGGGTCACTGGCGAACTGGATGCGTTATTGGTTCTATGCAGCACCTTTCGCGTTGGTAATGGCAGGGATTATTCGTGAAAACTTGGAACACAAGTGGAGGCTGCCCTTCTACCTGCTGCTGATCACGTTGTTCATTGCTGGCACACCATTATCATTGCAAGCCATGCGAGATCCACAAGCCGGAGGAGATGAGCAACGTCTGAGTGCACTCATTCTTGCGCCTGTAGAGGAATCTGAGTTAAGAGAAAATGATGGTTACTGGGCTTATACAAATGATGCTCCAATCATCGCTGAAGTTGTTGATAGGTTTTCTGAGGATGGAATGGTTTTGGTGGATGCAAGCAGCGGTTTTTCGGTGATTATGGCAGCTGAATATCCACAACGTCTGGTAATTTCCAACGATACTGATTATTTCCAGATTTTGGCAAATCCAATTGCCACGGTTGGATACATATTGGTGCTGGATCCAGAAACCCAGGGCACAGTAAATACCGTGAATCTGACTTATCCTACCTTGTTTGAAAGTGGTGCCAGTTGGGCTACTCTGGTGTGGGATTCTGGAGAGCAGACAATTAATCACTGGCGGATATATGAAGTGCATGCCATTGAGTGAGTTGTCAAGAGACCTTTTCAAGAGGCCGGGATTGATGGATTGGAAGCCGGGAATGAAAGGGATTCCTGAAGAGCAAAGAATCTTATCAATGTACAAAGCGGGATTCTTCACTTCGTTCAGAATGACATACCGCCTGTCATCTTGAAATTATCCGACGAAGGATCTTAACCGTAGTGACTATGCAATTTTCTTTCTGTCATAACAAACGATAAATCATATAACTATTGGGTGAAATCATCTTTTGATCTCAACCGATCCTTGTATAGGGTTTCTCTATGAATCATCATCAATTCAAAAGTACAGATTAAGTTGAAGGATAGATGTTGATACACTAAATTGCCTTCTCCAGAAACTCAACGGGAAACTGACGGTCACAATTCGCGCAGGGTACTTACACGCTTCGCAAGGCTACCCACTCCCTGAAAACGGTTTTACACTGAGGACATTAGCGCTAACAAAGTCCTTCGGTCATTTCAGACAAAAATCAAGGACCAGGCGCCTAATGCCTGTACCGCCCAATCAACGAAGATGGTGGGTCTGGACCCCTCGGCTCCGTTATCGAAGGAATCCCCCTCCAGGCAAGGAAATTAAATAAAAGTCTCCAGATAATAAAGTGAGATGCAGAACAAACCATCAAGCCCAAGTCAGTCTTTTCATGAAAAATTCGTATCATCTCAATAAAATGGGGAAAACGAAAAGAAGCTGAAGCCTATTAATTTTTGTTACTGTTTCAAAAGCTCATAGGATCAGAAATATTTTGTTTGAGTAATTGTACCCTATACAGGGCACTTTGTACCCAAGGTTTTGACTGATCACCTCCATGAAATAAGGATACATTTCCGGAAAGGGGTTGGTGTTCCTGTGGCTTGGATGCTTGTTTGACCCTGTTGACATACTTGCGAGCAGGTGGAGTTGGCTGATACTGGAAGCAGTGATCCTTGAGTTCATCCTTATACCAAAGGGTATGCACCGCATGACGCAGGATGGCCAGCATGGCTTTGGCGCCTTCAGAACGCCAGCTGCATCCCCGACCTTGCATGTGGTGGAGCACCAGTTTGTCCACATTGCCTTCAATGCTGAAATGGGAGCTCAGGGAAACCGCGTTTGTCGAGATCGATCAGGGCATCCTGATGGTTCTCCAGGTATTGGTATATCTTTAGCATGTTTTCTTCTGGCAGCACGGATGCTGAGAAGTAAGTCTGCTTAGATGGAATTGAACAGACGCTTCTTGAGATCGGATGCTTTCAGATCCCGACCGAAGGCTTGCCGCAGTGCCCGCACAACGTACCCAAAGGGCACAACGTACCCAGAGGGCACAACGTACCCAAAGGGCACAACGTACCCAGAGGGCATAACGTGAAAGCGATCCAGCAGATGCGTCTGTGGCAGGTTGAGCAGGTCAAAGCTTTGCCTGACCCAGCTATTGCCATCCCCACCCACCACCAGCAGTTGGGTATGCTCCAGTTGATAAGTTCTATCAGCCAACTCCCTCAATTTGATCTGCCATTCCCGACTCATCACCACCTTGTTTTCCACCCTATAGCGGTCTTTCCTGATCGGTTGCTTGCCTGTATACAACACCGCTACCTTGACTTCCTTCTTCCGCTCTTTTTCAACACCGTCACTTTCACCCATCAGCACCGCTGCTTTTATTTTGCCAGGCTCTTCCGATTGAAGGGCTTCTTCCTGCTTATGGATGCGTTGACCTGTCTTACTGCTTGGGCTGATGGCAGTCTTCAGAATGTAACTGAGACTATCGGCTGCCATGCGGGGTACGTGTGCCCCATGCGGGGTATGTGCTCTGTGTTGCCACACACTCCCCATCTCCTGCACCTTCAGACTATTACGCTCGTAGGGTCTGATATCCAGAATCACATCCAGTGGTTTCGTCTCATCCTTGTATACACGACGAGAATAAGTCACCCATCCTTTGCGCTAACACGATGCTGCGCTTCTCTCGACCTACATTTTGCCAGGTCTCAGGGACTTCATGGCCGGATCTCATCATCCAGTACTTCCAATACGCTCGTACAGACTTGTTTGCCTATATTGGCTATCGCTCTCCAGTTCGTTGAGGGCTATGTTCTCTTCGATTTGCCTTGTCTCTGTACCCCATGCGGGGCACTCTGTGCCTGCCTTTATGGTTATACTTGCGGTGCATACCCTTTGATATATAGAGACGGTTTCGACTGTCATGCGGTGCATGCCCTTTGGTATTGTGAGAGTTCCTTTCTTTTGGTCTTGCTAAACTAATGATGATCGGAACTCTCCTTTTTTGTCTATATCCTTTGATACTGTAACTCACAGGCTGGCAAGAACCTGTCACAAATTAACAGATATTTGTTATAATTTCAAACATGGCAATGGATGATTATTATTACTGCCCAGAATGATCCAACCCATCGCAGGTCTGCTGAACGCACCTGAGATCGATGGGTGCGTTTTTTTATAAATATCTTGAATTTGAGGAGGCGTCTTATGAATATTGGCGAACAAGTGGCTTATTTGATGCAG
>DOEX01000101.1:0-519 GCA_003532515.1 Anaerolineaceae bacterium
CGGATGATCTGCCTCCCCTCCTCGTCGAGCACCGCGATGGCCTCCGGAATGGCCTCGATGTCGGGCTTTTCATCCGACCAGACGAATCCCTTCTGTTTCAGATAAGGGTTTCCTTTGAGGCGCTTTTTCAGTTGGCTCAGGAAGAGCGTGTATGCTTCTGTATCGGTTTCATCGGGAATCGGCAAGGGTTTCTCGAGACCGACAATCAGGAGGATCGTCCAGACCGCTGTTGCGAGTGCCAATAAAATGAAAAATCCAAATAGAACCTTGCCGAAGGTCGGATGGATCTGCATCGCCAGATCCACCAGTTGGGCTGCTTGGTTGATCATGATGACGATAAATGAAACCAGCAGGATGGCGGCGACCGTCACCAGCAGGTTGCGTAAAGGACTCTTTTTGAGTCGTCCGGAGGACTCTTTTTGTATCACTGGGTTTTCAGAAAGTGCCATGGCTTGACCTCCTGTTGGTCATTGGCGAATGGACGGATGGTTTCATTATAGTACAAATCGGTCAGCCGCG
>DOEX01000101.1:530-2716 GCA_003532515.1 Anaerolineaceae bacterium
TATAACCTGACTTTTACAGTTTAACTCCGACGAACTAGAAGAACAATCGAATGCGAATGACCCGGGAAGCAGCAATACGAGCGCTTGCCGGGTTTTTCATTGTTACATTTGTGTTAAATTGCTTGCGTTTTACTATGTTATACTATATACTGTTTAGAGGGGGGGTGATTGCTTGATCAGAAAAGATAATAAGGTGCTCAAAGACGGTTCCACCAAAACATATATCCGCATTATGGAAGGTTACCGCCCTGCTCCCGGTCAACCGCCCAAACAGCGCACGCTCAAAAGTTTCGGTTATCTGGAAGACCAGGCCGATCCGGAAGCGTTCATGCGCGAGGTAGAGGCGTATGACGCCGACCCGAGCAACCGGGAGCAGATCAGTTCGAACAAGATGTACAGCGGCCAGAACCGCAAATACAATTACGGCTACAAGTACCTGGAATCGGTGTACAGCCAGCTGGGGATCGCCGAATTCATCAAAAACTACACGGCCAGTACGGGATTTCGGGGCAACTACTCCCTGGACGAAATCTTCAAGCTGCTCATTCTGCTGCGGATCCTGGCGCCGGATTCGAAACGCGCCAGCACGCAGCGGCAAGGGGCGTTTTACGGTTGGGACCCGCAAATCGAGCTGCACAATGTCTATCGAGCGCTGGACCACATGGCTCAGTTCAGTGTCGAGTTGCAGCGGCATCTGGATGAGCGCGTCAAGGCGCTGATTGGCCGGGATCTGAAGTACGCCTTCTACGATGTGACCAACTATTTCTTTGAGATCGACTTTCCGGACGAAGATGGGGATCGCCAGCGCGGCGTCTCCAAGGAGCACCGGGTGGACCCGATCGTACAGATGGGATTGTTTATTGACCAGAACGGTCTGCCGGTCAGCATGTCCCTGTTCCCGGGCAACACCAGCGACACGTTGACCTTGCAGCCGGTCATGGTGGATGTCAAGAACGCTTACCAGATGCAGCGGCTGATCGTGGTGGCGGACAAGGGACTGAATTCGACCAAGAATATTGACTTCATCTGCCAGAATGGGGATGGCTACGTGGTCTCTCAGGTCCTGCGGGGGAAAAAGGGCAAGCGCTACCAGGAAACCCTGCTCGACGAGAGCGGCTATGTCTGGAACAAGGACAGGACCTACAAATACAAGCTGTTTACGGAAGAATATGTCGGCAAGGGCGAGGCCGGCCAGCCGGAGGCCCGGCAACGCCAGGTGCTGATCTATTGGAAAAAGGCGGAAGCCGACATGGCCAGGAGAAAGCGCGAGGAAAAGCTGAAAAAGGCCGCCCAGGCTTGCAAGAATGCGGCTTACGGGATCAAGCATGGTTCGCAGGAATATGTTCGGGAGGAGATCTTGGACATTGAAACCGGCGAGTTGGAAGAGGTTGGCAAGAAGACCATCCGGTCGGTGAATCTGGAAAAGGCCGAAAACGACGCGTTGTTGGACGGATACTTCTGCCTGATGACCAGCGAGATGGACTATGACGCCGCCAAAATCCGCGAAGTTTACAGCGGGCTGTGGCGGATCGAGCAATCCTTCCGGATTATGAAGTCGGATCTTGAGGCCCGTCCGGTTTATGTCAGCACCAAAGAACACATCCGGGCCCATTTCCTGATTTGCTTTGTCGCCTTGCTGCTGATCCGTCTGGTACAGCATTCCATGGGCAGCCAGGCTTTATCCGTCGAACGGCTGACCGCTGCCCTGCTTGCCGCCAACTGCAAGATCAAGCGGGGCGGGTTTGTTGAATTGGACGATGTCGGTGGCAGCATGGCATTTGCGAAACGAAAAAACAAGCATGGCGAGATGGTCGATACGCTGGCCTTTTCCGACAAAGACCAGATCGCCTGTGATTACGCACTCATTCAACAGGCATTTGGCACGGACTTATACGAGGTTGAAATCAAGCAAGAAGCGTTCAGCCGGTTCTTAAAGAAGATATCGCTCAAGCTATAGCACTACAGCTTTAACCCCTCGTCCCAAGCCCTGAACCCCTTGCCATGACGTGGTTTGATGGATAGGACGCCACTTGGTTCTGTAAAACATTTGACTTTGCGATTTTGCGAAAAAGTAGGCACACAAGTCATAGCACTACAGTTTTATACTGGACCAGATACCCCATGAGCCCTGCGAACACAGCGTTTGCAGGGCTCGTTGCCCTTCTATACTGTAAAAGTCAGGTTAT
>DOEX01000204.1:0-2127 GCA_003532515.1 Anaerolineaceae bacterium
GCCCTTTCAGCCAGTCTGGGATGTGGAATCTGCAGTCGGCTGGTATTTTTTACCAAATCATCAAAAAACAGGATGTCAAGGTCGATCTGGCGCGGTCCATATCTGAAATTCTCAACACGTCCCAGTTCTACCTCCGTCCTCTTTAAAAAATTGAGGAGACGAAGCGGGGTCAGGTCGGTCTCAACCTGGACCACCTGGTTGAGAAAATCGGGTTGGTCAGTATAGCCCCAGGCAGCTGTTTCGTAGAGCGAGGATTGCTGATATATATCCATTTTCAGCGCAATTGCTTCGATAGCTTTGCGAAGGTTTTCCTTTCGGTCACCCAGGTTGGTGCCCAACCCAAGGTAGGCTATGCTCATCTGGTCTCGCTCTTAACAATATCAATCAGGTCTGCCAGCAGTCCGAATGCTGTAGTTTTGGGGCTGGGATCTGACTCTAAAATGCCCAATCCCGGCAGCACATCCAGTTCAAAGCTCACAAAAGAGGAGGTCCCGTCAACAGTATAGAGCGGTGAACCCGGACTCACCATTTCAGGTTTCACGCCGACTTTGTAGCCGTCTTCCTTCCAGCCGCCCTGACAAACCAGCTTCCAGCGTTTTCCCTGCGCTTCTGCTGAAGCAATCATCTCGGGAGTAATGCCACGAATTCCGGTTGGCTTCACATCCATGGGGGTCAGGCTTTGCCCCAACAAAACATTGGAAAGTGCAGCCACTTTAATGGCGGCATCCCAACCATCCACGTCGTTGCTGGGGTCTGTTTCGGTGATCCCAATCGAAGCGCCATAGGCAATCGCCTCTTCCAGTGTTTCGCCATTGCGCATGCGCTCAAGTAGCAAATTGGTACAGGAATTGAGAATGCCATAAAAACCGTGCAGTTTAGCCCCTGCCAGTGGACCTCGAAAAAGCGAGAAAATTGGTGCGCCATCCATCACAGCTGACTCAAACCGAAAAAGCCTGTTATGCTGGCTGGTAAGTTCTGTCAGTTCCCGAAAACCGTAGACTACCGGTCCTTTGTTCGCGGTAATAAGGTGCAGACCTCGTCTTGCCCCGGCGCGCAGGTAATCCAGCGCCGGCAATCCTGAGTGAGGGTTGACAGGCGTTGTCTCAACCAATATATGCGCAGGAACTTGCCTGATGAATTCAAAGGTATCCCCTTCGAAGTCCATCCGGTCCAACACAGACAGATCCATTGGTTTGCTACCGTCCAACAGGTGAAGCAACGCTTTCTCATCCAGCCCATCCGGGTCTATACAGATTCCGTGTTTTTTGGTGGCTATGGCAGTAATGCGCGGCAAAAAACCATATTCTTCCTGTAATTCCTGCGTTTTCGCAGCAAGCAGACGGGCAAAGGCCTTGCCCACATTCCCAAAACCCAGTAAAGCCAAATCCATTGTCTTCATCGCAACTTCCTGTCTAAGATTTCGATAGCTAAATTATAGCAACGAATAGAAGTTGTCGGGTGTGACGAGTTTTTTAATGGAATTAAAAGGTGAGGTTCGGTCCGTAAGCCTGGCGGAGTACATTTTCTTTGCCCAGGTCTTTTTCCAGTTGTCCGAGGATGGAATCATTTATTTCAATGGGAAAATTGGGGTAATAGACCACACGCCAGCCTTCCGGTCCCATCAATCGGAAACCGAAGAGATCCTGACCGGGGTGCGAACACAACCATCCGTAGTACTTGCTGAGGCGACGCTGGTCTTTTTCCGGAGAGTCACAAGGCTGCAGGGTAAGCACCAGGATCTGGCTGGGCAAATGCCTGACAAACTCCTCGTCCACATACTCAATCTCATCTCTGGGGCTCTCATTCGGAGGGCTTATCTCTTCTGGCTCAGCATTAACGGAAGACGGAATTTCAAACTCAATAGTGACTGTATCTTCAACAAAAATGTTTTCCACAATCTGAGCTTCGAAGAAGGGATCGTCCATAAATTCGGGTTCATTCTCCCAGGGAGGAGTTTCAGAATAGACCTGGTCTGATTCTTCAATCAGTTCTTCACGCTCAGTATCGTCGTCTGTCTGAGCTGGCGGCCAGGCAAACCTGGAAAGCAAGCGCATATCGGGTAAATTGCGCTCAATGGTCATCTCATAAAAAGGTCCGGAGAGCGAATCGTTGCCCTCTGCCTGCTCA
>DOEX01000204.1:2261-5450 GCA_003532515.1 Anaerolineaceae bacterium
TGGTCTTTTTTGGTGCGGATTGGGCGGAGTCGGTTAACAACGCCCCCAACAGTCACTTTGTCGTTTTCATCCGTCTCCATCAGGGCATTTGAATTGTGGCTGATCTTGTTTTCAACCTGGCGTAGATAAGCGTTGAGGGGATGATCGGAGATATACAAGCCCAGGAGCTCTTTTTCCCAGTCGAGCTGGTCTTTTTTGCTCATTCTTGTTTGGGTCTGCAGAACGAGTAAGGGGGTTTCTTCGACCAACATGCCGCCAAACAGGTCCATCTGACCCATTTCTTTGGCTTTGAAATAGCTGGTAGAGACCATGACAATCTGGTCAATGGATGCTAGTAGAGAACCGCGTTCACCCAGTTGATCCAGCCCGCCCACCTTGATCAGACATTCCAGGGGGCGTTTGCCTACTTTTCTCAGGTCCACTCTGCGAACAAAGTCATTCAGGCTGCTAAAATGCCCGTTCGTCCTGTCAGCGGCTTCTTCGCGTCCACGGATAATTTCTTCAACAGGAGCCTGCCCCACGTTTTTTACCGCGCCTAACCCAAACCGTATTGCCGCTTTTCCATCCGGACGGTCTTCAATCGTGAAATCATAACCGCTGGTGTTTACATCCGGAGGTAGAACTTCAATGCCCATTTCACGGCATTCGGCAATGTATTGAGCACATTTGTCGTTGTCATTCTTCCAGGCAGAGAGCAGGGCGGTCATGTATTCGACCGCGTAATGGTACTTGAGATGGGCAGTTTTCACTGCCATAATGCCATAATTGGTGGCATGGCTTTTGTTGAAACCGTAAGAAGCAAAGGCTTCCCAGTGGTTAAAAATCTCGTTAGCGGTGGTTTTGTCGATTCCGTTTTTGACTGCCCCATTCACAAACTTGGAGCGGTGCTTCTTGACCTTTCCAGCGTCTTTCTTTGAGACTGCCGAGCGCAGATCATCCGATTCACCAGGCGTGTAACCTGCCAAAAGCATGGCGGCTTGCATAAGCTGTTCCTGGTAAACCGTGTGTCCATAGGTTTCATTCAGGATGGATTCAAGCTTTTTATGTTGGTAGCTTACTGGTACTTCGCCTTTCATGTTGGCAATGTAATTGGGAATAATTTCCATAGGTCCAGGACGATAGAGCGCCACCATGGCGATTACATGCTGGATGGTCTTAGGCTGCATTTGCACCAGGTAACGGGTCATTCCGCCGCCTTCCAGTTGGAAGAGACCGGAGGTGTGCCCCTGACCAATGTAATCGTAAACAGCTGCATCATCGATCGGGATGTTGCTAAGCGTCAGATTGATGCCGTGCCGTTCTTTGATAAATTCGCAAGCCTTCGCCATGATAGTCAGCGTGGTGAGACCCAAAAAGTCGACCTTTAGCAGCCCCAAATCGTTGATGCCCGCCATGTCATACTGCGCCACCGATTTGATGGGCAGTTCATCGTTCTGGTTGGTGGGGCGATGCAACGGCAGATACTCGGTCAGCGGCAGATCGCTGATGATCACACCAGCAGCGTGGGTTCCCACGTTGCGAATGCTGCCCTCCATGCGACCGGCAACGTCAATCAGCCTTTTGTACTGATCGCTGGAGTCATACAGGGCTTTCAGTTCCGGGGTAGTTTCAAGCGCCGTCACCAACGGTACATTCTTGCCCTGAACTGGAGGCGGTACCGCTTTTGCGACCCGGTCAACTTCCACGAGAGGGATGTTCATGACCCGTCCCACATCCCGAACAGCTCCGCGGGCAGCCATGGTGCCAAAGGTGATAATTTGGGCCACCTTATCAGCGCCATATTTTTGGTTGCAATATTCCATCACTTCTGCTCGCCGGTCATCCTGAAAATCGAGATCAATATCGGGCATAGTGATGCGGTCCGGATTTAGGAAACGTTCAAAAAGCAGGTTATAGCTTAGTGGTTCGACCGATGTGATATCGAGTGCAAAAGCCACCAGCGAGCCGTTGCCAGAGCCGCGTACGTTGTACCAGATGTTTCGCTCACGCGAGAAGCGGCACAAGTCCCAAACGATCAGGAAGTATTCCGCAAAACCCATCTGGTTGATGACACCCAACTCATACTTGAGCCGTTCCTGGATTTCAGGCGAATCTGCCTGAGCAGGAATTTTTTCACGCAGCCCTTCCTGGCACAAATCCAGCAGATAGGTCTGTGGAGTTTGTTCGGCAGGCACTTCAAACTGGGGCAAGTGATAACTGCTGCGGGTCAGGTCGACCTCGCACTGCTCGGCAATCAGAACGGTATTGGTCAATGCTTCTGGCACTTGCGCGAAGATGGACTGCATTTCCTGCGGACTGCGCAAGTAATAGCTGTCGTCGGACATGCGCATGCGGTTGGTATGGCTCAACAACTTTCCGGTTTGGACGCACAGCAGAATATCCTGCAGATCGGCATCTTCTTTGCGGGCATAATGCACATCGTTGGTCGCTACCAACGGGGTGTTGGTCTTTTTTGCCAGTTCCACCATCAGGCGGTTGACTCGGAAAAGCTCCGGAATATTGTGATCCTGAATTTCCAGGTAAAAATTTCCCGCTTCGAAAGCTTCTTTATACCAGTTCAAGCTGCTTTCAGCTTTTGCCAGGTCGTTATCGTTGAGCGCGCGCGGAATCTCACCTGCCAGGCAGGCAGAAGTGCCAATCAGCCCCTCGGTATGATCGGTTAAAAAGGCTTTGTCGATGCGCGGATGATAATAAAAGCCTTCCAATTGCGAGACAGAGGCAATTTTGAGCAGGTTTTTGTAGCCAGTCATGTTTTTGGCTAACAGAAGCAAATGGTAAGGTTTTTTATCTTTGCTTACGTCTTTATCCAGCATGGAACGGGGCGCAACGTAAGCTTCCAGCCCGATTATCGGCTTGATTCCTTCTTTTTTAGCCGCATCGAAGAAGTTTAACGTGCCAAACATGGTGCCGTGGTCGGTCAGAGCCAGGGCGTTCATGCCCAGTTCTTTGGCATACTTGACCAGATCCTTTGGACTGGCAAGACCATCCAGGACGGAATAAGAAGAATGAACATGCAGATGAACGAATGACACGATTAGTTTACATAATTCCTTTAACGCAGTTGCCAAACCCAGCCCTGTTTGCAATTAAAACAGACGGACTACCTTTGGTGAGATTTAAGTATAGCATAGCGAACTGCTGGAATTCTGGATTTTTAAACCCAGTTTAAACCCAGCTGTCAAATTTTAA
>DOEX01000176.1:0-7417 GCA_003532515.1 Anaerolineaceae bacterium
GGATGTGGAAGCATAGTAGGTATCATCATTGTGCTCCTGGTGATCTTTTTTGTCTTCCGTATGTGTTCTGGCGGCAGTTCGTTATTACCCCAACTGGACCAGAACCAGCCATTGGTCTCTCAACCAAATCAGGATGATACTTTTGTCCCTCAACAGCCTACCAACGATGACACTGTCATCCAGCCATATGCACCAATCGCGACTCCCTGGCCAACTGCCCTGCCGTCGAATAACTCTGGCAAAACCTGGCTGGTCATGCTCTATCAAAATGCGGATGACAACGCCCTCGAACGCGACATCATGATCGACCTGAATGAAGCAGAAATGATAGGTTCCACTGACCAGGTCATGATCGTCAGCCAACTGGATCGTTTCCGCGGCGGTTATAGCGGCGATGGGGATTGGTCCTCCACCCGACGTTATCTTGTAACTTATGATAATGATCTCAACCGCATTGGCTCAGATTTGATCGCGGATATCGGCGAAGTCAACATGGGAGAGGCTGCCACCCTGGTCGATTTTGTCTCGTGGGCTGCCAGCACCTACCCGGCTGACAACCACGTCTTGATCATGTCTGACCATGGCATGGGTTGGCCAGGCGGCTGGACAGACCCTGCACCCGCCCAACGCGACAACAGTTCCAACGCGCCTCTGACCTCTGCCATCAAAGACGATATTCTCTACCTCAATGAGATTGAAAATGCGCTGAGGCAAATACAGTCCAGTACAAATATTGACAAGTTTGAGTTGGTTGGTTTGGATGCCTGTCTGATGAGCCAGATGGAAGTTTATACGGCTCTGGCACCCTACACCAAGTATGCCGTCGCCTCCGAAGAAACTGAACCTGGTTTAGGCTGGGCTTATTCAGCTTTCCTCAGCCTGATGGTTTACAACCCCGATCTTTCCGCTGCAGAACTGGCAACCAATATTGTCGATTCTTACGTCAGTCAGGACCAGCGCGTGGTAGATGACGAGGCTCGTGCTGAGTTTTTGGCACAGAATTCCAGCGGTGGCGGTTGGTTTGTCGACCGCATGAGCGCGGATCAGCTTGCCCAACAACTGGAACAAAACATCACGCTGACTGCTGTCAACCTTGAGAATTTCCAGGGCTTGGTAGATAGCCTAAATCAATTCGCTTATCAATTACAGCGCCTTGATCAGCGCGTGGTCGCCCAGGCACGCAGCTATACGCAGTCTTACACCTCTATCTTTGGCAGCAATGCACCTCCTTCTTTCATTGACCTGGGTCATTTTATTCAATTGGTCTATAAAAACACCAATGATGCCAACGTTCGAACGGCTGCAGAAAATGTGATCACCAGTCTGAACAATGTTATCGTAGCGGAGAAACACGGTCCCGCCAAACCTGGCTCGACTGGTATTGCCATTTACTATCCCACTTCTCAGCTCTATTCCACTGCGACTACCGGAATGGCATCTTATACAGTGATTGCTGACAGCTTCAGCCGTTCCTCCCTTTGGGATGACTTCCTGGGCTACCATTACTCCGGTCGGAATTTTGAAGTGACGGCAGCGGAGCCAGTGTCGATTGCACGTGCCAGCCAGATTCCAGGTTTGGGCAATATCCAGGTTGGAGAAATCGAAGCATCCGCCAACAGCGTAACCCCTGGCAATTATGTGGACCTCAGCACGGTCATCACTGGTCAAAACATTGGATACATTTACTTCTTTACAGGGTTGCTGGATGAAGAGTCGAACAGCATCTATGTTGCCGATACCGATTACCTCGAAAGCCCGCAGACAGGGCAGGAATCCGGTGTTTATTATCCCATTTGGCCCGATGCCGAGCAATTCCGCCTCAATTTTGAGTTTGAACCTATCCTCTATACCATAACCGACGGCAGTCAGGAAGTGTTAGCGCTCTTCAACCCGCAAAGTTATGGACGCGACGCTTCTGAAGCCGTCTATTACGTCGATGGCACCTATACCTTCCAGGGTACTGGCGAAAGCCGAACCGCTCAACTGCTCTTCCGGGATGGAAAGATGTTTAAGGTTCTGACCTACACCGGCGGCACGACAGCCGGCGCGCCTTATGAGACCACCCCCAATGTCGGTGACACTTTCACCGTCAGCCGACGGTGGATGGCCCTTGACGCCAATGGAAACGTGACTGGGATCTCTTTTGACCAGGGCGACACCATCACCTTCTCCGGTAGCACGATCGAATGGGGCACCCAATATCTGCCTGGCGGTACCTATCTGGTTGGGTTCCTGGTGGCGGATATGGATGGCAATATCACCCCCGCTTACACGCAAATCACAGTCAAATAAACTTTTCTGGTTAGAGATAAAAAAGCAGTTGGAGTAACGCCCAACTGCTTTTTTAAATGTTTTTGGCTATTCAACACTGTTCGCGCTAAAAGTGTTATACAATCAAAATTCTAATAAACCGGTTACACTTCAGACAAACATGAAAAAACACTCGCTCCCGCTTAAGGACATTGTCATACTATTTGCTTGTGTATTAATTATGGGAACCACTATGGGGATCGTGAATATGGTTTTGAGTGTATTCTATCCAATTGTCTCGCTGGATCTGGAAGTTAGCCGGGCTTCTTTTGCCCTGACTGGCACCATCACAGCCCTTTCCGCTATGGTTGTTGCTCTTTTTTGGGGCTTTTTTTACTCCACAAAGCCACTCCAAAAACCAATGATCATTAGCATCATCATCTTTGGATTGTGTTTTTTTGGATTGCAAGCAGCCCAAAACCTTTACCACTTTTACGCGCTTGCTCTTCTGATTGGGATCACCTATGGTGGCATCTCAATCATCCCCGTGTCTATTATCATCACCCGCCATTTCACTTCTAACACCGGGTTTGCCCTCAGCGCAGCCCTGGCAGGCAGCGGCTTGGGCGCAATGATTCTCAATCCGATCATCAACACGATCATCCATGGCGCTAGCTGGCGGGAGGGCTATCGTTTGATTGCAATAGTTATCTTTGCGATTTCTCTTCCGTGTGCTATCCTGGTCACCCATCTGACCAAACATGATATGACTTCCAAACCCGCATCAGTCACGCCTTTACCAGCGAGTAAAAGGCAAAGACCTCAAATGTATCCCTGGTTGTGGGCATTTTTGCTGGCATCCTTCCTGACCGGGCTGACCGGTGGAGGATTGTTGGCAAATCTGCCTACCTACTTGAATGATCTCAACTTTTCGGTTAGCCGAATTTCTATTATTACCTCAGCCTATGCCGCTTCATTGGTTGTTGGTAAATTTATACTTGGCTTTTTTTATGACCGCCTGGGACCAAGAACTTCCACTCTGATATCCGGGCTCCTCATGGCTCTGAGCTTTGGGCTAATTATGTTTATCGAATTAACACCCATTCTGATCCTGATGCTTGTTGTCATCGGGATTGGTCTGCCAATTGGGACCGTATCCATCACATGGCTAACCAATTTTTTCTTTGGTAAGGAAAATTACAGCAAATATTATGGAACAGTTCAGTTTGCGAATAGCCTTGGCATGGCAATAGGAGTGCCTGCCATTGCCGCTGGTCTTGAAAATCTTGGTAACCCTAATTTGATTTGGATTGCACTGACCCTGCTCAGTCTCGTGATGGTTGCGCTTTTTATGGTCAGTATCCGCGCAAATCTAAGAATGAAGGCATCCTTCATCAACTCTAAAATCGAAGTTGGGATAGGTAAACCCGGAGTAGATGAAATACAACCCGCCCTTGAAAAATCTGCATAACAGTGACTAACGCCACAGATGTTATACTATCTGCTCTTTGCTAACAGGGCTAATATTTATGCAGCGCTCCTTCTTCTTGTTCATCGGCTTCCTGGCGTTAGGTCTGGGAATAGTAGGTATGGCCCTTCCAGTTTTGCCGACCACTCCATTTTTACTTCTCGCAGGGTCTATGTTTATGCGCAGCTCTGACCGATGGTCTGACTGGCTTTTTAATCACCGCGTGTTTGGTCCAACAATTCAAAACTATTTGGAGCATAACGCAGTGGCCAAGCAAAGCAAGGTCCTGGCCATGGCTCTTTTGTGGCCCACCATCATTATCTCGATCTACCTCGTGGATTCGCTTTGGGTAAAGGCTTTGTTGATCCTGATTGCGATCGCGGTCAGCATTCACGTATTGAGCCTGAAGACTATACCACCCTCATACCGCCAGGGCGAGTACCAGGATCCAAAGAACGAATGAAAAATAAATTGACCATTCAGATACTGCAAATTTCCATACCTTCGGACGTACTAATTCGTTAGTATCAAGCGTTTCGCGATCCTCTTTACGTACCGACCACATCAATCCCAAAAACATGCCAAAAGCCAGCACCGGGACCATTCCCACCAAGCCTAAAGCCCGCGGAACCAGCGGGTTTTCGCTGCTTTGCAGGACGATGGCGAGAGAGAAGAGCAAAACCATCAACAATCCGCCCCGGAAGAAGGCAACTGCAGCGATGGTGTGGTATTTAATCTTATTCATTGGGAATACACCAACCATACTCAAAGCGATACCAGTTGCTACGCCTAAAACCAAGCCTGCCTTCGCCCAAAAACCTGGCAAAACCAACCCCAGACTCAGGCTGACAATCACGATGCAAATCCCTGCCAACATCATCCCCAAATTGAAGACCCAATCCAGCTTCGAAACCCCGGTCTCCCCTAACTCTGAAATGTAATGGTTCAGGAAGGAATATTTCTCGCCTTTGGTACCACGATAGACCAGGCTAGGCACAATCACACCGATCAGACCAATGAACACACCAGTCAAACTGGTGAATTTAAACAACTCAGGTTGTGCAAAAAAATCCATAGGTCTCCTTTTCTTGCGATTTGGCTCTCCTGCAAATTGTAAATCACGCTACTCATTTTTTTCGAAAATTGACAAATATCTCGAACAAGGATGGAGTAAAGCAGAAAAGCAAGAGCAAGCCCGGAAAAAATTCGGTTCCGTCCACTTTATTAATAATATTCCTATCTGTTTTGAATTCTTTTTCGGATATAGTATATTAATCAAAATCAAACCTGAAACAGGGAGTACTGAATGATCGAAAAAGTATACAAAATGAGCACCCGCACAGAATATGTGATTGAACCAGTCATCAAGGATGAGTATATTCACTATATGCACATGGTTTTGCTGAAGGACCAGGCTCTGCCGACTCATTACACCAATGCCAATATCTATATGACGGTCGTTTCGGGAAGCATGCACATCTCGCTTTCTGATGGAGAATTCAGGGTCTATCCCAGCGGAAGCATTATCAACATTCCCCATGGTATCAAGATGATCGCCCAGAACCGCGATGATGAGACACTGGAGCTGATCGTGGTCAAAACCCCCGCTCCCGGGAGTGAGATTTACAAGTAGCTATCCAAGACATTCGTACGGGAGAGGTCATGATGCTGGGAGCGAAGCAAGCAGTACTTGCTCCTCCCATTAAGTTTCCAAATTTTAAGTCGGCACAAGAATAATTAGTTGCTTACTTCTCCGCTGGTACAATTATTCTTGATGGAAAACCACTCTGCTACTCCAATCACACCAGAATTAGCCCGCTCGCTGATGCCAGTGCGACCGGATGATTCGCACAAAGGAACATTTGGCAAAGCGTTGGTTGTCGCTGGCTCGCGTAAATACACGGGAGCAGCTGGTCTTGCCATCCAGGCTGCTTTGCGAAGCGGTGTTGGGTTAGTTTATGCAGCCATCCCTGAGACCATCCACGCTCCGCTAGCGGCCAGTATTTCTGAAGCGATCTGGCTGACTCTGCCTGAGAAAGATGGTGCAATTGCTTTGGCGGAACTTACATCCTGCACGGAAGCGGAAAAGGCAGGCCATGGGTCAGAGGAACCCTTACACAGGGCAGGTAAGGCAGGACTTTTCCCTACGGAGGGTAAGGATGCAATCCTGGTGGGGCCGGGTTTGGACCAGACGGAGGGCACACAGGCTTTCTTGCTTAGCTTGCTTGCGCATCTATGTGAGGTTACACCCAACCTGCCAGTGGTGGTTGATGCCGACGCAATAAATATCCTGAGCCAACAGTCTGATTGGCACACACTGTTGCCAAACCAAACCATCCTGACCCCACACGAGATGGAATTCTCTCGTCTGACCGGGCTGCCATTAGAGGAAATTAAGCAGAATCGCCAGGAGCTTGCCATCACCTACGCGCAGAAGTGGCATCAGACTCTGATCCTGAAAGGTGCCAACACGCTGGTCGTCTCGCCCCAAGGCGATTGCCGGGTTTTGCCCTTTGCGAACTCCGTTTTGGCGCACGGCGGTACAGGGGATGTTCTGGCTGGCTTGCTGGTTGGTCTCTTGGCGCAAGGGCTTGCGCCTTTCGATGCTGCCACGTTGGCAGTTTGGCTGCACGCCCGGGCTGCAGAACTGGCGCTGGAAGTGGCCGGTCACCCCGCCGCCACCCTGCCGTCGGATATCATCCAGCAGTTGGGTTTGGCAATGAAGGTTATTCCTATCTAAGCGATAAGGCAATATCGCAATGTGTTGGATTCTTTACAAGAAAATAAACATATATTAGAATCCCTGCTCTGAGTTGCCATTCAGATTGGACAGCCGCGCAACACCTGCCCCATAGAATCCGTAAGAGAACTCATCAATTTTGCTAGTTAAATTATGTAATTCTGGAAAGGTTAAAGGTGAAACGTGCGGACATCGAGTTCTGAGATTAATCAACAATCTTCCTCCAATCAGCTATTTTCTATTCTACGCAACCGCTGGTTTATTTTGGGTATTGGCATGCTCCTTGTCAGCATTGTGCTGGCATTTACCCTCGACATGCAACTTTACAGGGTTTCGCTTGTAGCGGGTTTGCTCGGTGTCGCTCTGGCAGGCTATTTCATCTTACGCATCACCCTGCGACCGGTTCAGTCAGCCGCCATGACCGAGGTAGCGAATGACATTCGCAATGGAGCGAAAACCTACCTCAAACGGCAGGTCAAGACAATTTTGATGGTCACCCCCTTCTTTGCTGGACTGTTATATTTAATCCTGGACTGGAAAGTTGCAGTAACCGGTGTTTTTGGGGTGCTGACTTCACTACTGGCATCCTATATTGGTATGAGTGTGAGCGTGCGTACAAACTTACAGACCGCTGATATCGCCAATGAAGGCAAGCGCAGCCCCTTCCGCATCGCCTTATTTGGCGGTTCGGTGATGGGCTTTTGTATTACGGGGTTGAGTCTGATCGTCCTATCTTTCCTCTTCAGCATTTTTAAGGATCCGAACGCGCTTATCGGTTTCGCGTTTGGAGGCGGGCTCGCAGCTCTATTTGCTCAGATTGGCGGGGGTATTTTTACTAAATCCGCGGATATCGGCGCAGACCTGGTCGGAAAAATTGAATCAAACATTCCCGAAGATGACCCGAGAAATGCTGCCGTTATTGCCGACCTGGTTGGCGACAATGTGGGCGATTGCGCCGG
>DOEX01000176.1:7488-7649 GCA_003532515.1 Anaerolineaceae bacterium
CCCTTCTTGCTACAGAGTGTCGGCGTGTTCGCCTCTGCAATGGGTATTTTTGCCAGCCGGGAATGGAAGCCAGGAATGTCACCGTCGACGCAGTTTAGTGTCGGTTTGTTTGTAAGTTCAATTCTGGCAATCATCGGCGCAATGAGCATGTCGCTTCTTCT
>DOEX01000176.1:7732-9902 GCA_003532515.1 Anaerolineaceae bacterium
AGTACTCGCCATTACGCCGGGATGGAAGGCAAGCCAGTTAAGCATATCGCCACTGCTTCCAGCAGAGGTGCTGCCTTAAACCTGATCACAGGTATTGCCTACGGTTTACAAAGCCCGGTGCTGCCGGTGATCGTGTTAATGGGCGTGGTGGTTGGAGTCTACACTTTCTCCAATAACAACCTCCTGGCTCTGGTAGCGGTCAATATTGGCACTGACCTCTTGATCACGTTTATTATGGCTGCTGACGCATTTGGACCGATCGTCGATAATGCGGCAGGAATTGCCGGCATGTCGCAGGCGGACAGGAAAGTAGTCGAAAAACTCTCCAAGCTCGATTCAGTGGGTAACACGATGAAAGCCATTACGAAAGCCTATGCCATGATCTCGGGTACGATTACGGCCTTCGTAATTTTCCTGACCTTTTATAAGCTTGCAGGTATCGAAGCGATCGATGTCACCACACCCTTCAACCTGAGTTTTCTGTTTGTTGGCGTATGTCTGCCTTTCCTGATTTCGTCGTTGGTGATTGGGTCAACAGCTAAAACAGCCGAGAAGATGGTTGACGAGGTGCGTGACCAGTTTGCGAAGAACCCCGACATCATAAAAGGTACAGCAAAACCGAATTATTCTTATTGTATTGACATCGCCACCCGCAATGCCTTACGGGAGATGATCCTGCCCAGTGCAATCAGCATCCTCGTGCCGCTTGCCATTGGTTTTCTTTTCGGGATGAACGCTCTGGGGGCGGTCTTGGTTGGTTCGGTGGCTTGTTCAGCGTTGCTTGGACCGTTTTTTAACAATACCGGCACAGCCTTTGATAATGCGAAAAAGACGATTGAGAACCTGGAGTTTTCACGCGGTACTCCCGAGCATATCGCAGCCGTGATTGGAGATACCGTAGGAGATTCATTGAAGGATGTAGCCGGACCTTCCACGCTGATCTTTATGAAGCTGATTGGTATGGCTTCATTGCTGATCGTTCCTCTACTTAAGTAAAAAATCCTGATATTCGAGCTTAATTGAACAGACCCTCCTCAAACGGGAGGGTCTGTTGTTGTAGACGTTTTTATTCCCAATCCAGTAAGCGTTTTTCGCCTTCCAGCGCGCGGATGCCGGCAACGTTTTGCGAAACTTCGATCACACCTTTGTAGGCTCCAGTATCATCACGCAGGGCAAAATAGCGGATGTGCACAAAAGCTCCCTGCATCTGGATCCAGAATTCCGCTACATCACGCTTGCCAGCTTTGAAATCATCAATGATCTTCTGAACAACGTGTACACTCTGAGGCGGATGGCAATTCCGTACGTCGCGCCCAATGATGGCAGCTGTGCGGGTGAAAATGCGTTCCTTGCCCTGGGTAAAGTAGCGCACTTTGTCATTTTCGTCGACGAAAGTGACATCAACCGGCAAGTTAGTAAGAAGCAGGTCGATCTGCTCAGCGGTAAGTGCGCCTGTCTTGAGCGGAATTTCGCTGGTATGAGCAGCACTATAGAAACCATTCATCTCTTGCAGGGCCGGCTGGTTGACCACCCCCGCGATTTCGTCCGCCATCTGCTGCCAGTCGGCTGGGGTGAACCGTCCAAGCGTTTCGGGGATCAATACTTTCTCTTCTTTGTAGATCATATCCTTGGCTTTGCGGGAAAGCTCATTAAATCGGCTCTCCAGAGTGATGCCCAGGGGTTGCCCGGTTGCCAGCAGGTCAGTGAACTGGCGCAGCACCCCCCGAATCTCGTTATCAACGCCCCACATGACCTTGCTTGGTCCTTCAAAGCCATATTTCTCGAGGACCGGGAAGATCATATTCTCTTTTTTGTCGTAATGGCAGAGGATGATGTCCAGGTTTTTTGCGTTTTCACTCAGCGTCTGCAAAACAGCCTGGTCACCACCAGTATATCGCAGAACCAGCCCTTCCAAACCCTCCAGGGTGCGCTCGATCAGCTCGTTTTCGGTGCGGAAATCGAAAAGAGGGTGCCCGGGTTTATTCTCTGGGGCGGGGTCCGATTCCAACCCAGCCTGGAAGACTGCCACATGCAGATCGCACAATTTTTGCACTTCTGCCACTGGCAGCCCTTCGGCGATTACCTCGCGCTCAGCGGCAGCGATGTCCTGTGCGCTGGCACCGGCGATGATGTGCCCGTATTCAGCCTGCAGTTCTTCGACCGTCCTGCC
>DOEX01000065.1 GCA_003532515.1 Anaerolineaceae bacterium
AAGGCACGATCAACATGAACGCCGCGATGCTTGAAAAGACCCTGGGCGAATTTGGTGTGCCTGCCAAGGTAGTAGGCTATCGGGTTGGACCCACGGTGACCCAATATGCTGTCGAACCGGGCTATTTTGATAAAGGCAACACGGAAGAAAAACAGAAAGTTCGCATTTCTCAGATTTCCGGTTTGACAAGGGATCTTGCCCTGGCTTTGAAAGCTGAAAGATTGCGCATTGAGGCACCTGTTCCTGGCGAATCCTATGTGGGTATTGAGGTTCCAAACACTGAACACACCACTGTTCGCTTGAGATCACTCCTGGAGTCTTCCGAGTTTGCTGACATCAAATCTCCGCTGGCAATTCCCCTGGGAAGAGGTGTTTCAGGTCAGCCGATTGTTTCAGACCTGGCAGGCATGCCTCATTTATTGATTGCAGGCACAACCAATTCCGGTAAATCGGTGTGTATCGCCGCATTAACTACGGCATTGGTGATGAACAACAATCCCGATGATTTAAAACTTGTCATGGTTGACCCCAAACGAGTGGAATTGAACCGCTTTAATGGTTTACCTCATCTGCTTGGTGTGGTCGAGACGAATATTGAACGAATCCTGGCAGTCCTGAGGTGGGCAACCACTGAGATGGACAACCGTTACCGCCTGCTTGAAGTGATTCACGCCCGCAATCTGGAGACCTATAACCAGAAAATGGACAAGCTCGGAAAACCGCGTATGCCCAGGGTGGTGATGCTGATCGATGAATTAGCTGATCTTATGATCAGTGCTCCTGATGAGACTGAAAGTGCCATCGTCCGCCTGGCTCAAAAAGCGCGTGCTGTCGGCATCCACCTGGTGGTTGCCACTCAACGACCAAGCACCGATGTTGTCACGGGCGTGATCAAAGCCAACTTCCCAACCAGAATTGCGTTTACCGTTGCTTCTTCCGTTGACTCACGTGTGATCCTTGATGTGAGCGGAGCTGAAACGTTATTAGGAAAAGGCGATCTGCTATTTCACCATGCAGAAGTTGGTCATCCCCAGCGTGCGCAGGGTGTCATGGTGTCTGATCATGAAATCCGCAAGGTAATCAGTTGGTGGCAAAAGCAGGAATTGCAAGAACAATCGACTCCGATGACCCTGGTTTTGCCTGAAACAGGCACAAGCAATTTTACCGAGGAAAACGACCAAACAGAACCTGACATCAGCGTTGAAGAGGATGTTCCCTGGGAAAAAGATGTCAAAACCCAGGAGGTAGGCGATGGAGATGAAGCCTTGATACGACAGGCAACAGAACTTGTACGCGTCAAACGGCGCGCAAGTGCTTCCTACCTTCAGCGTCATTTGCGTCTGGGTTATCCGCGTGCCGCCTGGCTGATCGAGGAATTGGAAGCCCGCGGTGTTTTGGGACCTGCCAGTGGAGCCAGAAAAGAACGCGAAATCCTCTTGCCTGAACCAGAAGACCAAGGGGAAGAGGACGAAGGGTTAGAAGAATGAGCGAAAAGAAAGCCAGCAAATTTGATTTTGAAACCTTTTTGAGAAAAACTTTCAAGACACCACTTGACTGGTTAGCAAACCGACTCTTGAAACTTGGTATCACTCCCAATCACATTACCTTATTCGGGTTGGTGGGGAATATTGGCGCAGCAATCCTGATTGCTCTGGATCACTTGCAATGGGGCGGTTTGGTGGCAGCTCTGATGGCTCCACTGGATGCCGTTGATGGGGCAATGGCGCGTCTGCGAGGTAACCCCAGCCTATTTGGCGCATTTTTTGACTCTGTCATTGATCGCTATGACGAATTGATTTTACTGGGTGCTTTGATTTACCATTTTTACAAACAGGCCGATTTGACGGGTGTAGCACTCACGTTTTTGGCTGCCATGGGCTCAGTCCTGGTTTCTTACACGAGGGCACGCGCTGAAGGTTTGGGTCTGGACGCAAAAACTGGGATTCTTACCCGAATTGAACGTGCAATTATCTTAATCATCGGTTTACTATTTGCAAAACCGATCTATTCTGTTGGTATAATTGCTATATTGGCTAACATAACTGCAATTCAGCGCATTTGCCAGGTTTGGCAACAATCAAAAGCTGAATAGACCGCTTTGGTCTAAGAAAGGGAACCCTATGCCTCAAGGTTTTAATATTGGTCCGTTAACGATTCGTTTTTATGCGATTTTAATTATTATTGGCGCGATCGCTGGTGCCTGGTTGGCATCCAGACAAGCCAAAAAACACGGCGAAGACAGCGAGATCATTCTGGATTTGCTGCCATGGCTGCTGATTGGCGGTATCATCGGTGCCCGTCTATGGCACATCTTCACCCCCTCAGCCTCTAATATTGCACAGGGCGTCACGACTGAAAACTACCTTAGAAATCCGATTGAAATTCTAAAGATGTGGAAAGGTGGACTTGGCATCCCCGGTGGGGTCATAGGTGGTGCGCTGGTACTGATCATCTACACTAAATCCAAGAAGCTGAGCTTCTGGCAGTGGGCAGATTTTATTGCTCCAGGCTTGTTGATCGGCCAATCGATAGGTCGCTGGGGTAATTTTGTTAACCAGGAAGTTTACGGTCGCCCCTCCAATTTACCCTGGGCGATCACCATCGACCCGCAATATCGAATCACCGGGTTTGAATTTGTAGAAAAATACCACCCACTTTTCCTCTATGAGAGTTTGTTAAACCTGGTTGGGGCAGGCGTTTTGCTTTGGATTGACAGAAAATTCAAAGACAAACTTTTCAAAGGAGATATCTTCTTTGGTTACCTGATTTGGTACTCAACGGTTCGCTTTTTCCTTGAATTTTTGCGACTCGATCCTTCACCTGTCAATGGAATCAACATCAATCAAACTTCCATGCTTGTTGTAGGAGTCCTTGCTGCGATCATCCTCGTTTTAAGACACACAGTCTGGTCAGAAAAGCTTGCTGAGGAAGAACTTGCTGATCGGGAACGCAAGCTCGCTCTCCAGGAAGTGGTAATTCCTACCGAAGATGAACTGGTTGAAACGGAGAGTGATAGCGTTTCTGATGAGGACGAACTCGATTTACCTGTTGACCTTGAAGAGTTCGAGGAAGAGGTTTCAGAAATCGCGGATGAGGATGAACTCCTTGAAGAAAATGAGATCATCCTTGATGAAAAAGATACCTGGGTTGCTGACAGCCTGATCGAAGAACCAGAAGAATTGGTGAAAGAACATTTGCCCGATGTCGATGTGGAAGAACTTCCTACTATTGATGATGATTATGTTCTCGATGAACCTGAAGACGAGGATCAGGAAGAAGCCTGATATTGGTTTCAAAACTACTGTGAATAACAAACGGCTCGCGATCGCGAGCCGTTTTGCAGTGACTGAAGTTTTGAGGAGGTTTGCAGTACCAAAAAACGCCATGCACAGAATCACGACAAGTCAAAGAGAATCGATTGCAGTGGTAAAATTCAGCAAACCTGATCGAAGAAGCAAGACAGGTCAGCAGTACGACCAAACGGAGAAGAGCGCCATGATGACAATAGATGAACAAGTTGAATACCTGATGCAGGGAGCTGATTTTGGCGATGCAACCATTGCCGAAACGATGGCAGTTGAATTGCGCGAGCGCCTGGTTGAATCGACAAAGACAGGGCGTCCTCTGCGTGTTTACTGCGGTTATGACCCTACATCCACCGATCTGCACTTAGGTCACACTGTCACCATGCGCAAACTACGCCAATTCCAGGAGCTGGGGCACCAGGTATTATTTGTGATTGGTTCCTTCACAGCCATGATCGGTGACCCATCCGATAAGCAAAACCTGCGTCCTCAACTTTCTCACGAAAAGGTGATGGAGAATGGCCGCACCTACGCGGAACAGGCTTTCCGAATCCTGGATCCTGAAAAGACTGAGATTCACTACAATCACGAATGGCTCCAGAAACTGACTATGACTGACCTGGTCGAACTGGCTTCCAATTTCACAGTTCAGCAGTTTTTGACACGTGATAATTTCCACAAACGATTTGATAAAAGCGAGCCAATCTATCTGCATGAATTTTTCTATGCAATTATGCAGGGTTACGATGCTTATCATTTAAAAGCAGATGTTCAGATCGGTGGGTCGGACCAATTGTTTAACATCCTCACCGGTGCACGAAAGGTGATGGCTTTCTTTGGACAAAAACCCAATATCGGTATTGTCCTTGGCATTTTGCCTGGCACCGATGGCGAAGTGCGCATGAGCAAATCTCTTGGCAATCACATCCCTCTCAACACCAGTGCCGAGGACATGTACGGAAAGGTCATGAGCATTCCGGATAAAGCCATGCCAATCTATGCCCGCCTGGCAACGCAATGGTCGCCCGAGCAATTGCATGCCTTCGAAAACGGGCTGGCATCCAATAGCTTGCATCCTCGTGACGCAAAAATGAAACTGGCGTTGGGGATCACCACTGTCTTCTATGGCGAAGAAGCTGCAGGAGCTGCCCAGGACCAGTTTGTCAACACTTTCCAGAAGGGCAATATTCCGGACGAAATGCCTGAATACCAGTTGAAAGAAGGAGACAACCTGATCGACATCTTGGTCTCCCAAAAAATGGCAAGTTCGCGCGGGGACGCTCGCCGTCTACTCGACCAGCAAGGCGTTAAGCTTGATGGTGAAGCCGTTAATGATGCGAATATTGCGTTGAAATCAGGTCAGATTTTACAAGTTGGCAAACGGCGTTTTCTTCGCTTACGATAATTTGAATCATTGACATCGATCGCCACGGTGTCCTCGCCGATTGCGGGTATTTGCCGCAGGCGTCCCTTAGTGGTTTAATTCATAATGTGACTTGCTGTGCGTTTTCCTTACGGTGATACCGATAAAAAATTCAATAACGTATTGCCAATAGTGAGGGCAATATCGGGCGCATCTTCTTCAATCGCGATGGCGATTGCTAACGGCGTGGCTGACCATTCTGGTGTAGTTCCACCTATATACCAGGTCAGCGGCTCTTCCTGATTGATCCAGGCATGCCCGATTTGGTACCAGATCGTCTGAGTGCTAGAACGTAGATTTGCCTGGATTTCAGCAGACAAGCTCGGGGTAAAAACCACTGCAACCGTCTTTCCGGGTCCAAGCGCTTGCCAGTTTCCTTCAGGAGTCAAATAGGAATTAACCAATGCGGGTGCCGGCCGGGCACCGTCGTTGGTAATTGTGGCGGCGACCATAGCCATTTGAACCGGGTTTACGTTTATGTCCATTACCAGGAGGGGGTTCTGATTCAGCTGATCAATTGAGAGCGTGGACGAGGGTTGAGAGGTCTCAATCGCGAGGTCTGGTGCTGAAAACAGACCATACGCTTCAAGATCAGCCTGCAATAAGGTTGGGTCTGCCAAGTTTAACAATTCTTCCGAGACGGTTTCGCAGCCAAATTGGAAGGCGTTCAAAGACGCACCTGCATTTTGCATCGCCCTGTAGCAATATGAGTCCAGTCGAAAGAGATCTTGTGATGAGCGCAACTCAAAGGCGTTGTTGCTCTGCAACAGGCTGCCGTAAGCGAAGGTACTCGCCAGTGTTCCAAGCGGGTATGAACCCTGCGTAGCGCGGTTTACCAAAGGCGCATCAGTACGCTGCATCAGGCTGTCCCAGGTCTCATCAAGGGTGTTGGCATCAAAACTTGGGTGAGAAGCGATCGCGTAGATTTCCCCCGTCTGAGCGTTGGCTAACACGATAGCTCCTTTGTGGTCGCCCAATAGCTCGTCAGCCTTATTCTGCAGTGCCATGTTAATGTTAAGCTTGATATCTAATCCAGCAGGCGGCTGATTGAATAACAACTCATGCTGCCAGCGCTCCTCAAATGGAACTCCGGCGTAACCTCTCAGAAGTGAGTATTGCGAGCGTTCCAGCCCACTTTGTCCGTAGGCAGGGTGGGCGTATCCCAGGGTATTTGAAAGTTGTGGTTCATTCACCCATAATTCATACGAGCCCGGATTACCCCGAACCTCCACCAATTTCTCGCCTGAGAGGGCGTAGATTTCCCCTCTTGGTGAATAGCGGTCATAAACAGCCCAGCGTGGGTTTTCAGCCCTGGATAGTAGATCTTCCCTGTTGGGGAAAGCCAGGTAACCATTCCAGGCTGATATTAGCAGAAAAACGACCGAAAAAATCCCTGTAACCCAGCGATAGGGGCTGCGACTTTTTTCAGATAATTCCTGTGGACTGGTTTCAGTGCTGATGCGCAACAGAAGAAGCACTGCAAGAATGTTGGTCACCAGCGATGACCCGCCATACGAAAGAAAAGGAAGGGTGACACCGGTTAATGGCAACAAACCCAGGTTACCGCCGATGATGAAAATCGATTGCAAAGCAAAATATCCCGAAATACCGAAAGCCAGGTAGCGACCGAAAGTCGTTTTGCTGGAGAGTGCAATATTGATCCCACGAATGACCAGAAAAAGGAGCAACAGCATGACAGCGCTAGTGCCAAGCAGCCCTAATTCTTCTGCGATAGTGGTAAAAATGAAATCGGAAACAGCCACTGGAACAAATTGTGGACTTCCTAAACCAGGGCCTGTTCCGGTAAGACCCCCACTTGCTATGGCGATCTGCGCCTGTGCTAACTGCCAGGCGTTTCCGCTTGTATCGAGCCAGGGGTTCAGCCAGATATCGACGCGCGTCCTTATCACATCAAAAACGAAGTAGCCAATCGTGCCGGCAAAAATCGCCAGCGCGGGGATAAGCCACAACAAGCGGCGTCTGTGGGTTGTCACAGTAAGCATTAAGATGTAAAGGCTTACGAACAGACTGGCTGTTCCCAGGTCACGTTGAGCAATGAGAAGCAGTCCTGCAAAGCCAACCACTACCAAGGTTGGGAAGACCGAGCCAAGCCAACTGATATTTGGGCGTATCTGGTCAGCAAAAAAGGCAGCCAGGTAAACGATCAGGAGCAGTTTGAGTGGTTCAGAAGGCTGGATGTAAAAGTCTACTATCTTTAGCCAGAGCCTTTGCCCGCTTCCGGTTGGATTGACACCGACGACGAAAGTCAGCCCAATCAAAATCAATCCCAGCAGCAACCAAACATATTTATAGGTCTTAAGGATTTTTATCAGGTCAGTTGTATTTAAGGCGATTAAAAAGAGACCACATCCTACCAGGAACCAAACAGACTGTTTTAGCCCCAGGTCAGGGGAAAGCCGCCAGATGGTCAGCATGCCTAAGCCGGTCAGCCCAGCGGTAGCCGGAAATATCCAGGGATCCCGATTGGGAAGCTTTCGACGGATATTTCGCTGAACCACCAGGGTGCCGACCAACCAAACTGTGAATGGAACAAAGTATTCTGCACTGATCAGCAGTGTTTTACTATGCAGCCTGGTGCCACTGGCAACAGCCAGTGCAGCCGCATAGAAAAAAAGGGTGAGGCAGACTATCAGAAGCATCGGTGGATGCGAAGGCGTCTGCTTTCTTGAGTTGACTCTCACGTTAGCCCAGGTATTTACCTACCAGAAGCGATAATTTTTCAATCATCGCCGGGTCAATGGAAGCAGGATTGGTGATAAAAGCATATTTCAGAGCTTCATCGCAAGAGCAGCCAGCAGCATGGTCTTCGTCGGCTGAAAGAATGTCAACCAGGCGTACCAGGCTCCGTTGAGCGATCGCCGTATTCTTCTTCAAGGTATTGATCACCATTTCAACGGTCACCGCTTCTTCGGTTTCATGCCAGCTGTCATAATCAGTCACATGTGCCATTGTGGCATAATGTATTTCCGCTTCACGCGCCAAAAAAGCTTCAGGGCTAGCCGTCATCCCAACGATCGAGAACCCTAATTTGCGGAACGTATTGGATTCACCGCGTGTTGAGAAGCGTGGACCTTCGATGGTTACGAAGATGCCACCTTCGTGGATATTGGTATCTTCTCCCTCCAATGCTGTAAGTAATTGCTTGCTCAAAATTGGGCAGAATGGATCGGCTGAACTGATGTGTACTACCATTCCGTTACCAAAAAAGCTGCGTTGACGATCCTTGGTGAAATCAAAAAGTTGATCGGGGATGATGATGTCGCCAGGAGCGTAGTCTTCCCGCAGGGAGCCAACCGCGCTGACGCTGATGATCTTATCAATACCAAGCTGCTTAAGAGCCCAAATATTGGCTTGATAGTTCACTTCTGTTGGACTGTAGATATGACCAATGCCGTGTCTCGCCAAAAATGCCAGTTTCTTACCATGAATCGAACCGGTAACGATGGGGGAAGACGGCTTGCCGAAAGGGGTGTCAAGCTCAAGCGTCTCAACGTCTGTGAACCCATCAAATCCATAAAGACCGGAACCTCCGATGATCCCAAATGCGTATTCTGACATACTTTGTGCCTCGCTTTCTGTTAATTAAGTGGTTTGATGTAGATTTTAAAAACAGCATCGCCGCAATAAATTGAGTCGCTATCCTTGACGACAATTGGTTCCTCAATTTTCA
>DOEX01000208.1 GCA_003532515.1 Anaerolineaceae bacterium
TGTTTTGATGTCCATATTTTCTCCCTGCAAGAGTATATCATTTGTGATTATTAATGATTATGTCTTTATAGTTCATGTTGTGTTATCGGTCGCACCACCAAAATCGAGCTTTCTCTCGTAGGGGACGGCTGCCATGCCGTCCCACACAGGTGACCATGGCGAGTCATCCTTCATATACGGTTGAGCTCAGATTAAAGCGGGGAGAGACACCCTTACAGGGCAATAGAGCCCTCTCTGTACGTATGGGACAACCTCCATACCGTCTCAAAATAGTTACCGTAGCAGGTCGAACCTACATTTTAAAAACAACCCGCTGAACATGCGGCTTGTTTTGTACAAAACGAAATGATCAGGCAGCCAGCAGAGTCTTCGCCAGTTGATCCAAGGCTTCCATATCCACAGCTTTGGGAGAGGATTTAAAGGAAAGGGTTGGTTCTAAAATGGTCAAGCCCTTCATTTGCTCCAATATTTCACGCATCTTCTTGCCGCTCGAGATAGCCCAGCTGCCATTTTCAATCAATGCCACAGTACGGTTGGTCAGATTGTGGGCTTTCAGATCAAGTAAGAGCGTCTCCATGTAAGGGAACAGTTCGGCATTGAAGGTTGCAGAAGCAAACACCAGCCGGTCGTAGCGGAAGCAATCGCTCAAAATATAGGAGGGGTGCGTTGACGTCACATCGTAAACACGAACATTCTCGACACCACCATCCGCCAGTTTGTTGGCCAAAATCTCAGCGACCAAAGCAGTATTACCATAAATTGTGCCATAGGCGATCACAACACCGCGTTCTTCGGGAATGTAGGATGCCCATTGCCTGTACTTATCCAGTATCAGGTGCAAATCCTTGCGCCAGATGGGACCATGCAGCGTGCAGAACATGCTGATTTCCAGGTTGGCAAGTTTATCGAACAGGTTGTTTACATTTCTACCGTATTTTCCGATGATGCTGGCATAATAGCGGCGCACTTCGGGCAAATATTCTTCATCAAACTTGTATTGGTCAGCATACATCCTTCCGTCGGTCGCTCCAAACGTTCCGAAGGCATCGGCGCAAAAGAGAATCTTGCTGGTAGTGTCATAAGTGACCATCACTTCAGGCCAGTGCATCATCGGTGCCATAAAGAAAGTGAGATTGTGTTTGCCGGTCCGCAAGGTGTCGCCCTCTTGGACTTCGAGTATGTGCCCTTCCAGGTCGATTTCATAAAATTGCTCGAACATGGTAAAGGTTTTCTTATTGCCAACAATGGTCAGACCTGGGTAACGCCGCAGCAATTCAGGGATCGGTTGACAGTGATCGTGTTCAATATGGTTGATCACCAGGTAATCCAAATGGCGACCGTTCAGAACAGCGCTTAGGTTTTGCCAGAATTGTTCAATGATGGCGTTGTCAACCCCATCCAGCAAAACCGTCTTTTCATCCAAAAGCAGGTAAGAGTTGTAAGACATGCCCCTCGGGACGGGATGAGCATTCTCGAACATGGTGATACGCCGGTCGTTGGCTCCGACATTATAAAGGTTATCGGTTATTTGTCTGTAGTTATACATGTCGTATCCTTTTCCGAAATTTTCCAAAAAAGTTGTGGGAATGCCCGATTATTTTAGCCTTCTCACTCCGTTTAGTATACTTCACAACCCTATGCGTTTCTCGTTTCACATAGTTTTTTATTTACTAAAGTAGAGTCTGGGTTAATGACATCCCGTATCTATGTCTGTGCAGATATTTCGGTTCATAGGTCTTGATCGGTATAATTTAAGTCTACACTTTCTGTTGCCCGAGCTGGAGGAAGAATTATGCAAAACTTGAGATCATCTCAATTAAAACGCGAACTGAATTTAATTGATGCTGTCGGCATTGGTATCGGGGCAGTGGTTGGCGCTGGAATTTTCGTCGTCAGCGGATTGGCTGCCAAAGTTGCTGGTCCTTCCTTGCTAATCAGCCTGGTTTTAGCTGGAATTGCTGCTACTGCAAATGGCTTGAGCTCGGCACAGCTTGCCGCGGTCTATCCCAAAGCGGGCGGTACCTACGAATATGGCTACCAGGTGCTTTCCCCAGAAGCCGGTTTTCTGGCTGGATGGATGTTTCTGGCGAGCAAACTTGCTGCTGGTGGCGTGGTTGCGCTGGGATTTGGCAGCTACCTCAATCAGCTCATCCCTTCAATCAACCCGCTTTGGGCTGCAGTTGGAGCGGTGATCCTGTTAGTGGCTGCCAATCTGTTTGGTATCCAAAAGGCAGGCAAACTCAACCTGGTTATCGTCTCGGTTACTCTTCTGAGCCTTCTTTATTTCATAGTCTCCGGTCTACCCCAGGTGAAAGTCGCGTCCTTTACTCCATTTTTTACCGGTGGAATTGGAGGAATTCTGCAAGCCACTGCGCTCATTTTCTTTGCATTCACTGGTTATGCGCGGATCGCTACTCTGGGGGAAGAGGTGCGGGAACCTTCAAAAACGATCCCCAAAGCCATCCTCCTGACACTTGCCACTACCTCGATCCTCTATTTGCTAATTATGATCATTGCCATTGGCGTACTCGGTACAGATCTGCTTAGAACGAGTCCAGCACCCTTGTTTGCAACCGCAGAAAAAATCGCTTCCCCTGGTTTGCGTACGATCATTGGGCTGGCAGCAGTCACAGCGATGCTGGGGGTGCTTTTGTCTCAAATTCTTGGGATCAGTCGGATGCTCTTCGCCATGGGTCGTCGGCGCGATTTACCCGCGTTCTTTGAGAAAACAAACTCAAGATCTGCGGTACCGGTCATCAGTGTCTTGTTCACCGGTGCGGTTATTCTGACTTTGGTGGTAATGGGCAATCTGCCCCAAATTGCTGCCACTGCCTCCTTTACGATTTTGCTTTATTACTCAGTTGCCAATCTTGCTGCATGGCGTTTACCCAAAGAACAGCGTCGTTTTCCTCGCGCAGTACAAGTGATCGGATTGGTCTTCTGTATCATCATGGCGTTTTCTTTAGATTGGAAAGTTATCCTGACCGGTCTGGGTGTTTTATTGATTGGATTCATTCTAAGGGCAGTTGTGAAATACTTTTATCAAAAACCTTCGTAAACTCAGTGGTATATTTTTTTACTTCATGATCGCATTTCATCAAAAACAAATTCCTGACAGAGGAAGAGTGTGTTCAATTCAAGGATTTTTGTATCCTGCTTATCTTTAATTATGCTATAATAAATTATCTAAACACGATGGCAGAGCATAGGTCGTCCGCCAGAGAGCAGCCAAAACGCTGAAAGGCTACCAGCGCCCGCGGAGCACTTCAGACCCAACTCACCTGCTTCTCCGAACACGTAGGGAATGGGCATAGACCATTCCAGCAGGATCGGAGCGTGGCTGCGGTGATTTCCTTAAGCCGCAGACGTTCAGACCCGTTAGAGTCTCCATGAGCTGCTCATCTTCGTGATGGGAAGCAGGGTGGTACCGCGAAAGCAATTTCGTCCCTGCACACAGGGATTTTTTATTTTAAAGGAGCAAATATGATCGACCCAACCAGTATACCGATGTACAAGCCCGAAGAAATCGAGCAAAAGTGGCAAGCCCGCTGGGAAGCAGACGCTCTCTACCAGCCAAAGCGCGACCCGGATAAAACCAAGCACTACGCGCTTACCATGCTGCCCTACCCCTCCGGTGACCTTCACATTGGTCATTGGTATGCCATGACGCCCTCAGACGCACGCGCCCGCTTCAAGCGCATGCAAGGCTACAACGTCTTTTTCCCGATTGGATTTGACGCTTTTGGTCTGCCAGCAGAAAACGCTGCCATCAAACACAACATCCATCCAGGCAAATGGACCTATAGCAACATTGAGCACATGCGTGGGCAACTGAAATCGATGGGCAACAGCTTTGACTGGCGTTCAGAAATCATCTCTGCCGACCCCAAATATTATCGCTGGACGCAGTGGTTCTTCAACCAATTTTACAAAAATGGACTGGCTTACCAAAAATTTTCGCCGGTCGATTTTTGCCCCAGCTGCAACACTACCCTGGCGCGCGAGCAGGTGCAGGGCGATGACCGCCACTGTGAACGCTGCGGCACGCCCGTGATCCGCAAAGACCTGAATCAGTGGTTTTTCAAGACTTCCGCCTATGCCGAAGAACTTCTCAATTTTGAAGGTCTGGATTGGCCTGAGATGATCAAAACTTTGCAGCGCAACTGGATTGGCAAATCCCGAGGTGCATCGGTCGTTTTCAAAACAGAGGCTGGCGACCCGATCGAGGTTTTCACCACCCGCCCTGACACGCTCTGGGGGGTGACCTACATGGCGCTTTCCCCTGAACATCCCCTGGTGGAAAAGATCACCACGCCAGCACAGGCAGATGAGGTACGTGCTTACCAGGAACAAGCCAAACGTCAGTCTGACATCCAGCGCGAATCCATCACACGGGAGAAGACGGGTGTCTTCACTGGCGGTTATGCCATCAACCCGGTGTCTGAAGAACACATCCCGATCTGGGTGGCGGACTATGTGCTCATGAGTTATGGTACCGGAGCCATTATGGCAGTTCCAGCTCACGACCAGCGTGACTTTGATTTTGCCCGCCAATTTGACCTGCCCATTAAGGTCGTAATCCACTCCAATGGACAAGAAATGATCTTTCCTGAAGAAATGACCGAGGCAGTCGAAGCGCACGGCTCCATGGTCAACTCAGGACCCCTAACCGGCACTCCGGAAGAGGAGAGTTTTGACGCTGCCAGCCGCTACATCGAGGGAATCGGTGTTGGCAAAGAAACAACCAACTACCGCCTGCACGACTGGCTGATCAGCCGCCAGCGCTATTGGGGCGCGCCGATCCCCATGGTGCACTGCCCCGACTGCGGCTGGCTGCCTGTGCCAGATGAGCAGCTGCCGGTGCTGCTGCCCGATGACGTGGAATGGCGCCCAACAGGCGAATCGCCGCTGAAACTGCACCCCACCTGGAAGAAGACCACCTGCCCGGGCTGCGGCAAACCTGCCGAGCGTGAGACGGATACCATGGATACCTTCATGTGCTCCTCCTNNCACCTTCATGTGCTCCAGCTGGTACCATCTGCGTTACCTGAGTCCTGATTTCAGCGAGGGACCCTTCGACCCTGCCCAATACAACTATTGGATGCCGGTCGATACCTATACCGGCGGCTCCGAGCATGCCACCA
>DOEX01000024.1 GCA_003532515.1 Anaerolineaceae bacterium
CTCTTGCCATGGTTTTGCGCAAACAAGTCAACTTCCTGGGTATGAAATTTACTGTTCTCTACGCTCCCAAGGGTCCCTCTTTAGACTGGACCAACAAGCAAACAGTAGCTGAAACCCTCGATTTCTTGCAGGCTCTATGCCGAAAACAAAAAGCGATTTTGCTAAAAATCGACCCGGATGTCTTGCTTGGCAGAGGCATTCCAGGCAGTGAAGAAGAGCAGCGCAACCCGACCGGTCTTGCCTTACAGCTGGAACTTAAGCAACGCGGTTGGAAGTTTTCGCAAGACCAAATCCAATACCGCAATACCGTCCTGATCGACTTACGCCAAAGCGAAGATGAGCTGCTATCGGCGATGAAACAAAAAACCCGCTACAACATACGCCTGGCTGCCAAAAAAGGCATCACAATCCGGCAGGGCAACAATTCGGAATTGCCCGCACTCTACAATATGTACGCCCAAACCGCGGTCCGGGATGACTTTGTTATCCGCCACGAGGACTATTACCTCAACACCTGGACTGCCTTCCTTGATGCGGGTATGGCAAAGATCCTGGTTGCTGAAGTCGAGGGGCAACCCATCGCCGCCCTGATCCTGTTCCATTTCAACGGAACCAGCCGCTACATGTATGGTATGTCCACCGAACTCTACCGCGACCTTATGCCCAATCATTTGCTGCAATGGGAAGCTATGCGCCTTTCCAAACAGATGGGCTGTCACACCTACGATATGTGGGGCGCACCGGATGTTTTTGACGAGACGGACTCTATGTGGGGGGTCTATCGCTTCAAACAAGGCTTTAACGGCATCACCGCCCGCCACCTGGGAGCCTGGGATTACAGCCCTCGCCCTCTGCTTTATAAAACCTACACTCAAACTCTGCCCAAATTGCTGGACGTCATGCGCAGACGAGGCAAATCGGAGAACCAAAAGCAGGTTCAGCATGATTGAGCGCATTCACCTTGCTCACCTGCCCACACCCATAGACGCCTTGCCGCGTCTTTCCCGCAGTCTTGGAGGACCTCAGCTTTTTATCAAGCGTGATGATCTCACCGGACTCGGCCTGGGCGGAAACAAAACCCGTAAACTGGAATACCTGGCGGCGGATGCTCTGGCAAAAGGTTCTAAAACATTGATAACTACCGGCGCAGTCCAATCAAACCACTGCCGCCAGGTAGCAGCAACTGCTACCAAACTCGGCTTGGGTTGCCAACTTATCCTGGCTGGCGGGGAACCCGCCGAAGTCCAAGGCAATCTGCTGTTGGACAAACTTTTCGGTGCTCAAATTTTCTATACCAGCAAGTCCAATCGAGACAAGCACTTGCAGGAACGCTTTGAGCAAGCCAAACAAGATGGTATGAAACCCTATCTGATCCCTTATGGCGGCTCAAACTCGATCGGTGCCCTGGGGTATCTGAATGCCATGCAGGAATTGAGTGAGCAAGGATTGGAACCGGACTGGATCGTTTTTGCCAGTTCTTCCGGAGGCACACAGGCTGGTTTGATCCTGGGAGCACACCTCACCGGTTTTATGGGGCAAATCCTCGGCATCAGCATCGAATACAATTCTGACCATTTTTCTGCCCAGATTGCTGACCTGGTCAACCAAACTGCGATGGAAATGGAGTATGACTGGTCGGTCACACCGGATGAAGTACTGATTAACGACTCGTATTGCCAGGCGGGGTATGGGGTATTGACCCCTGCTGAGATTGAGGCGGTCAATCTGTTCGCCAGCACAGAAGGCATCTTGCTCGATCCGGTCTATACCGGGCGCGCGGCAGCTGGTTTGCTTGACCTGATTCGTAAAGGATTTTTCAAACCCGAAGAAAAATTACTGTTCTGGCACACAGGCGGCACCCCCGCTCTTTTTGCCGAACCTTACAGCCAGGGCTTAGTCAAGTAATAGATCAATTATCAAAATCATCGTCACTGCGAGCCCCCGTTGTTGGTATTGCAGCAACCTTTGAATCACAAACAGGGGCATGGCAGTCTGCCGTTCTTTGGTTGTCCTCCGCAAAAGGGCAGATCGCCACGTTGCTGCGCTTATACTTCGTACGCAAGCAGTCGCGATGACAGACAACTTCTTACTCGAAACGAGAGATTTAAAGTAAAAAAAAGAGCTCCAAATGGATTGGAGCTCTTTTCTGTAGACAATTCTGCTTATATTTTTCCGGCAGCCCGATCTTTCAGGTGCTGCTTGTAGCTGATCGCCTTCATCACCTCAGCGGCGATAGATGGAATCAATACCAGCGGCAAGATTTCAGCCCAATGGATCCAACTCAGTGAAATGGTGTCGAAAATTACTTGCAGGAAAGGCACATAGACCACCATTAGCACCAACACCAAAGAAACCAGTACAGCCAGGTTCATGTTTTTGCTGGAGAAGATGCCGATCTTTGTCAGCGGATAATACTCGGAGCGCGCAGTGTAAGCCCGAAATAGCTCTGAGAGTGATAGTGTCACAAAAGCGAAGGTTTCAGACAAAATGCGCGCTTCAACTGAAGAACCTTTCATTGCTCCACCGCCCAGCCAGAAAGCGCCCAAAGTGGCAACTGTGATGGCAATGGTCTGCACGATGATNNCCAGGTTCAGCCAGAGCAGCTGGATAGGCGCCAGAGGAGTGTTCCAGTTCAGCACAATTGCCAGGAAGATGATCATGATCTCGGCAATATTACAGGAGATCAGGTAGTAGACAAATTTCCGGATATTGCTATAGATTATGCGACCTTGCTCAACTGCAGAAACGATTGAGGCATAGTTATCATCAGTCAAGACCATATCGGCGGTTTCTTTCGCCACGTCCGTACCGGTGATGCCCATGGCAACGCCAATATCAGCGCGCTTGATAGCAGGAGCATCATTGACACCGTCACCGGTCATTGCAACCACTTCACCGTTATCGCGCAATGCGTCAACGATTTTCATTTTATGTTCGGGGCTGACGCGGGCATAAACATCGGTGATCTTGGCGATCTCGCGCATCTCTTCTTCAGTAGAATTTTCGATGTCCGCGCCGGTCAACACCTGGTGACCAGGTTGCAGCAGCCCAATATCCTCAGCAATCGCTTTCGCGGTGTTGGGAAAATCGCCTGTGATCATGACAGAACGAATACCAGCATCCTGAGCTTCTTTTAATGCGGGTTTTACCTCTGGTCTGGAGGGATCGATCATTCCGATCAGGCCTACGAAAATCAGGTCTTTTTCGAGATTTTCAGGGCTCAAATCTGCTGGCATTTCGGGCACAGGTCGGTAAGCAACCCCCAAAACACGCAAAGCATGACTGGTCATTTCGTTATTGGCAGCCAACACCTCTTCCCGCATTTCTGAGGTCAGCTCAACCGGGTTATTATGCATATCGGATTTGCACTTGCACAGATCCAGCACCACGTCCGGGGCGCCTTTGACTGCGATGGTGTACCAGTTGGTTTTTTCATCGGTCACATAAGGAGAAATATCACCATGTCCGGGGTTAAGAATGTTATGGATGGTGACCATGCGCTTGCGGGTGGAATCGAAGGGGATTTCCTGCTTGCGCGGATAATTTTGATTGACCACATTTGCAGCAGCACCGGCTTTAAGAGCAGCCACCAGGATTGAACCTTCAGTTGGGTCACCAACCATTCGGTAAGAGGTTTTACCTTCGCTTTCGCCAGCTTGTTCCAGTTGAGCATCGTTATTGATTGTGCCAACCCACAGGGCAGTACGTGCAGCTGGATAACGCATAAGGTCAACAGTTTCTCCATCTACTTTGAATTCTCCCACCGGTTCGTAACCGATGCCAGTGATGTCAACAAATTGCCCATCCACCCACAACTTGGTGACAGTCATCTGATTTTGGGTCAGAGTGCCAGTTTTATCCGTACAGATCGTGGTAACTGATCCGAGGGTCTCAACGGAGGAAAGTCTGCGGATGAGCGCGTGGCGGCTTACCATTTCGCGCATACCGCCAGCCAGGCTAATGGTTACTACCGCAGGCAGCCCTTCGGGAACAGCAGCAATTGCCAGCGAGACAGCTACCATAAATAACGCCAGGGCTTCATCCCAGAATTCTGGGGTAGCAAAGGCAATCATATCTTTTGTCAGAACTCGATACACGCCGATGATAAAGACAAGCGCACAGACAATCAACGCTGCAATACCAAGCGTTTTGCCAAGCTGGTCAAGACGTTTTTGCAAGGGGGTTTGCTCTTGTTCCACCGATTGAAGCATAGTCGCAATCAAACCCAGTTGCGTGTGCATACCTGTGCTGACCACAACACCTTTACCACGTCCGTAACTGACCGTGGTGCCTGAGAAGGCCGTGTTCTGTCTGTCGCCCAGGGGAATGTCAGACTGCAGGTTGCTCTCAGCGTTTTTCGTGGCTGGAACGGATTCTCCGGTCAACGAAGCTTCGTCGATGCTCAGGTTAACGGCATCCAACAAGCGGATATCTGCTGGGATAAAATTGCCCGCTTCAATAAAAACAATATCGCCCGGAACCAGATCGCGCGATGGCACCATAATCCGGTGACCGTCACGCAAAACCTGGGCTTCCGGAGCAGCCATCTTTTTAAGCGCTGCCAGTGATGCTTCAGCACGGGATTCCTGGATAATCCCCATGATGGCATTCAGGACCACGATCAAAAGGATCGCGCCGGCTTCCACCCAGTCACCCAGAACTGCGGAAATTACAGCAGCGCCGATCAGCAGCCAGATTACAAAACTGTTGATTTGCTCCCATAGTTTTTCCAGGAAACTTCTACCGGGTTGTTCTTTCAGCTCGTTATAACCGAACTTTTCTAGACGCTCTTTTACATCAACATCACTCAAACCTGTTTCAATGGGTACGTCCAGGCTTTCGAGCACTTGGTCTGCCTGGAGAGCATGCCAGGAAACATTAAGAATATCTTCTGCATTCTTAATTACTTGATTAGGTTGTTCACTCATAGATTATCAACTCCTATAATTTAAAGACCGCTCAATTATAAGGCATTTATCTGCCGTATTTGAGATTGATGTAAAAGATTGATGTAAAAGATAACAGACCCATTGGAATCAATGGGTTTTATTCATTTTAATCGTTTTTATTCAACTATGGTTTCACAGTTGCTGTGTATTTATTGGTCAATTTGGAATCGACTGACCGTTACGTGTTAAAATCCAGGCATGCAGTGGAATATCCTCGGTCACGAAACCGCTATCAGCTTTCTCAAGAACCATTCCAAACCTGGAAAAACCCGTCACGCTTATCTGATCACTGGTCCCGATGGAGTCGGTAGAGAAACCCTGGCACTGGCTTTCGCAAAGACACTCAACTGCCAGAATCCACCGGCAGAAGGCGAGTTTTGCGGCAAATGCCTGGCTTGCAGGCAGATCGATGAGCAGCGCTACCCTGACCTGATGATTTTACGTATCAGCGAAGGCAGCAAGGACCTGAAAATTGACCAGATCCGCGAGATGCAGCAGACTCTGGCGCTGGCACCTTACCAGTCTACTTATCGCATGGTGCTCATCCCCGATTTCCAGCACGCCACGATTGGCGCTTCCAATGCACTGCTGAAATCACTGGAAGAACCTCCTTCAAAAGCCCTCCTGATCTTGACTGCTGATGCCAAAGAAAGTCTGCTCGAAACAATTGCCTCCCGTTGTGAGGTGCTGCGCCTGCGTCCCTCTTCAGTCGGGACTCTCGAAGGCTTTCTGCTCAACGAAAAAGCCATTGTCCCTGCCAGGGCAAAACGCCTTGCCCATCTTGCAGGCGGACGTGTTGGCAGGGCCTTGAGCTTTGACCAAAATCAGGATCTGCTGGATGCCTACGACGAGGCTCTGACCGACCTGGGTGATCTGCTTAACAGCCGCCTGCGGGAACGACTTCAATTTATTGAAAGACTTCAACAGCGCAAGGGGGCTTCCCGGGAGCAATTCGCTTTTCTGATCGCCACATGGCTGACCTTCTGGCGCGATGTCATGATCCGGCATGAAAGGGCTGACATCCCGCTGGTCAATATCGATCATGAGCAGCGAATCAGTGAAACTGCCCAACTGATCCCTTCCAGGCAAATTGAAAAGATTCTCAAAGTCCACGAAAAGGCGTTAGTGAACCTGGATGCCAATCTCAACCCCCGCCTGGTGATCGAAAACCTGCTCCTGGCGTTACCCTTGTTAATGGTCGTTTAATGAACAAAGAATCTAACACCCCCATACTTCTATCAGAAGAAAGTGCCCCATCTGATGCAGAGCTCGATTCCGCCAAGGCACAAGAATCGCCCTTAAAAACTCGCTTGCTGGAGTTGTTTCTGGTCACCNNACTGCTCATATCGCCATGATGGAAAACGAGTTTGTCCGCAAGAAAAAATGGATTACCGAAGAACACTTTTTAGACCTGCTTGCCGCTGCCAACTTGATCCCCGGTCCGAACGCCAGCGAGACTTGCTATCACGTTGGTTATGTCCGTGCTGGTTATACTGGTTTGATAGTTGCCGGGCTTGGTTTTATCGCTCCAGCCTTTAGTTTCAGCCTTCTTTTCGCCTGGATATACGTAACCTATGGCAGTCTGCCGCAAATTGAAGGTATTTTTTACTTGCTTAACCCCTTGGTACTGGCAATTGTGCTCGAAACCACCTGGCGCATCGGTAAAGCCAGTTTTAATGGTTGGAAACAGATTCTTATTTTCGCGCTGGCAGTAGTCGCAAAACTTTTGGGTGTCAACGAAGCAATTATTTTGATAGGTGGCGGTATTGTGGGGATCCTCCTGCATCACGTACTAAACAATTGGGAAAACGGTCTGCCTCCGACCCAGCTTCTGCTTGCTTTTCTTCCCCTGCCGGCGCTTGCCGATTT
>DOEX01000167.1 GCA_003532515.1 Anaerolineaceae bacterium
GAGTTGAAACGAGTCATAGAGCCGTTTTAGTGCATTATTGTTAGAGTCAAATTAGCCTGAATTCTGTAATCCTGAGGAACGAAGGATCTCAACCTGCCATCTCCAGGATTCTTCGCTTCCGCTCAGAATGACAGCATATTTGTCTTTCCGAGGAAAGAAAGTTTTTTACCTTCCTCAGTCAAAATTCTTGCCCAACACACTAGAAGACACCGATGTTTTGAATGACAGCATGACACACACATTTTTGATTAAAGCAAAAACCTTGCAGAAAACCTGACAATGTGTATAATAACTGCCTATCGGGGCGTGGCGCAGTCCGGCTAGCGTGCTTGCATGGGGTGCAAGAGGTCGAAGGTTCAAATCCTTTCGCCCCGACAGATAGGACCCTGGGAGAAATCCCGGGGTCTTTTGATAGGTCATTGTAAAAGAGATTTGTCATTCTGAGCGCTAGCGAAGAATCTTCTTTTCCCGCCGGTGTCCTGAGTGCAAAGCCTCCCTGTGGGACCGCACGAGGGTTATGACCGCAGGTCTCCGTTGTTCTTCAAGTGTCACAGTACCGAAATATTGCAGGTTGTAAGGAAAGTTAAGAAAAGCTGTTTGTTCAGTAAATCAATAAGGATGGGACCCGAGAGTCAGATGCCTTTCATGGTGCTTACAGCAGGCTTCGCATTCAGGAGACCATGAAAGAACAGGGTTAGATTTGCGCGTGTGTTAGCGTTGACTGGAAATTTGTCCATTCGCAATCAATTCTTTCGAAAAATCTCGAATAAAATGCCCCATTCCAGATTTCTCAACGTAGGGGCGACGCATGCGTCGCCCTTAAGCGACAATATCTTCAATTTTTCTACTGAAGACCGCCAACAACTAAATAAAAATGGAGACCTATGGTTGAGTTCTGCGCACGTTAGATTGCGGGCAGGCTTCACACTCTGAAAACCAGCGCGATCAAAGCGAAAAATACTTGTAATATCAATAAAAAGTGTGTATTATAAACATATCCATACCTTGCAAATTCGTCCACCAGTTCTTAATTTAGGATAATCAATATTCTCATCAGTTAAATGATTGGTAAAACGAAATATGTAAGGAATTGCTAATTCAAAATTCAATATTTATATACAAGGAGGAAGAAAAATGGGTCGTAGAATTGTTGATTCGAGAGATCGTAGACCGGTACGTGATGGAGAAAAACGTGAAGAAGAAAATCCTTTAGGGCAATATTGGGATCGTTTAAAGAACCTTATTCCTGCAGAAGTAACCGCAATCTATATTGCTGGAATAGGTGTAATCCCATCAGGAGTTAAAATTGGATTATTAGTTTGGGCAATTTTCTGTCTTGCTTGTACTATTCTCTTTATTGCTAATGAAACAAAAACTGTAGAGGGAAAACCCGAGGAAAAACTTCCAATTGATTGGGCGCATGTAGCAATTTCAGCAATTTCATTTTTGATATGGGTCTATGCTCTTGGAGGACCATTCAAAGAATACGACATTCATTATGCCTGGATAGGCACATTAGTTATTATTGGATGGACCTTCTTAGTACCATATTTTTATAATGGTAAAAAACTATAAGATTCTCCGTTCGCAAGGGTAACCCGACCATCAATAAAATACACAAACGGTTTGCAAAGATTTCGTCCGTTTTTATTCAGGACCTAAGCTTGTTTCGTGTGCAAAGCGAAAGAAATAAAAAGCCATCTGCTTTAAGGATGGTAAGACTGGGTTATACCCCATAAATCATCCTATTCTTGAAAGGTCTACTGCTTACAAAGTATCCATGTGAGACCATTCAAGCTGTCTGAGTGCGAATGGTCTCGAAGTTAGATTTACACGTGTTTGAGCGTTGACGAGAAATTTTGTCCATCCGCAATCAATTCTTTCGAAAAATCTTTTAAAAAAATGCCCCATTCCAGATTTCTCAACGTGGGGCGACGCATGCGTCGCCCCTACATCAGGCTACAAAGATTATTGTTAATGGATGTGATTCGATGTCGGTTATGAATTTGACATCTAAAGCTCAAATACCTTTCAGGTCCTGTGCCAGCCGCGAAGTGGATTGGGAACGGGAGATCGTTAAAGAACAAAGTACGGATGGGCTCTATTGCCCTGTAAGGGTTAGTCCATCCGCTCGTTCTGAAATTCATAGCGGTAGCGGTGGGAGTGAATCCTCTGTTCTCGTCGGTCTCCCGACCGTGCGAGGGACTTGACCGAAGGTCTCCGAAGTTGCACTAACAGATTATTGCTAATGGAAATGATTCACTCTCGGGTATGAATTTGAGACCTAAAGGTCAAATGCCTTTCATGGTCAGGAGACCATGAAAGAACAAGTGGATTGGTATCAGGAGACCATGAAAGAACAAGTGGATTGGTATCAGGAGACCACGAAAGAACAGAAAAATCTCAAGGAGATAATTCAGATACAGATTTCTCTACGTAGGGGCGACGCATGCGTCGCCCCTACACAGCCTGCAAAGCAATACGATTTAGGCGTAAAAATAGAAGCCGGGTTCAATCCTGATTAAGGAAGGCTTCAAAAACGGTCTAATTTTCAAAAACTAACAATCAATTATTTCCGTTATTCCCCTGCAATTACCAGCGGGATGAAGATGTCAAAAAAGATTGGTACTTCAACCCTTGCAACAGCGCAGTTGGACATTTGCGAATAACAGACAGCACCGGTTTCGGCTGCCTGAACCTTATAGAAATAGTCATTTTCCAAATCTATGTCTACGTCTTTGTAACTGTTGGTGCTTACTTGGGCGACCTGGGTGAAACTACCGGCACAACTGGTGGTGCTGCGATAAACATTGTAGACATCTGCTCCTTCAATTTCTGCCCAATTCACGATAATGGATTCGGTTTGGGGTGTGGCTGTAATTTGGGGGTCAGTGGCAAAACATTTACCCATTGGCAAAGCCAGGCTGGCAACTGATCCGACGCCAGCTTTGACAGTTGCCAGAGTGGCAGGCATGTACATCTTATCAATCGTATCCGTGATCTGGTGATAATGCGGGTTCCTATCTTGTGTACCATTACAGCCAAAGGATTCATCATGTGCCTGGAAATTTTCCAGAACTTCAATTGCGCCAACACCCGCATCCCAAAAAGAAGCGTGATCGGAAGCACCAATCGCGCCATTAGTTACGTAATCGTAAGCTAAACCCAGATTGTAGTTTGTGTTAACTTCGGTAAAACAAGTGCCAACCTGATTGGAATCAGGCATCGTACCGACGTGCAATTCGATGCACATATCCTGATCGTTATCGTAGCCAAACATATCCAGATTGACTACTCCTATGATATTGTCCATTTCCGCCGGATGATCTTCAACATACGCTTCACTGCCCCACAGACCTTGCTCTTCTCCCGTGAAAAAGATGATCTTAATGGTGCGGTCAAACTTGTAAAAACGGAACAAGCGGGCAGCTTCCATCAGGGCAGCCACGCCGCTGGCATTGTCTTCAGCACCTGGAGCATTCGTGTTTCTTTGAGGGGAAGTACTATCCATGTGAGCGGTCATGAGGACGATCTCATCGGCATTCGGACCATGCCCCGGTATGGTGACCACCTTGTTTTTCCACGTGGTGGTTTGGTCAGGATTCCCAACGACTTTTGTATTTCTGTCACTCGACACATAATCTTCACCCACGTTGTGAAGATCGATCATATTCTCTGTTCCAGTTGGGACATAGTTGGGTGTATAGGCGTGATCGGTAAGATAGGTGCCTTCTTCAAAACCGAAACTCCGCAGCTGCTCACCGAGATAAGGATACGCCAACGCATTAACATTCAGGTTGAAGAGCTGGGTGGAAAAACGGGTGAGGATTTTTTTCTGACTTACTCCGATAGGAACGAAATCTTCTCCACTGAAGTTGCGGATCCATTGGACCACATCCTCCTGAGTCACTTCTGCAAGAATGCTTTCTACATTGGAATCGTATCCACAGGTTGGTGGAGTTTGAGCAGTGACTTCCTGGGGGACGGTCGAAAAAATCAATACGAACAAAACAAACACAAGAACAATCCTGCTCTTTTTCATAGGTTCCTTAGATTGTTTGATTTGACGAGCAGGCTTATAGTCTGCCGTGCGCGTAGAAAGTTGGGATGAAAACAGTTGCCTGACCTTTAAGCCAGCTTTCCATTGCTTCTTCCTTGATCTCCAAAATGCGTTCGATGGGTGCCATCCCTCCAAGGTCGTAGGCGAGCATATCCCATTCGGATTCAAAGGCATCCAATGATGGCTGGCGCCATTCTCCAGCGAGCAATCCAAGATGGACACCCTGCAACCCGGCTTCTCTGAACATCCAGCCCAGTTTTCTGCCCATGGTCAGGTTGACGCCCTGGAACGACAAGGAGTGATTCTGCATCATGCCAATATTGTGAAACAACTCCGGGAAATCAATGCGGGATTGATAATCCGGTTCAGCGCAAGCCACAACGTATCCGCCGGCTTTGGTGACACGTTTCATTTCTTTGATCACTTGTTGTGGGTTTTTGAGCCAGAGCAGGAAGTAGTGACAAACGGTAAAATCGAAGCTTCCACTTTTGAAAGGCAGTCTGAATCCGTCTGCACAAGCAACCGGAGAATCCGGCGAATAACTTAATGAGAATTCACAGCGCTCCAAGTCGATATCCACTCCGAAAGGTCTCAAACCCTGGCTCTGAAAATCGGGGAAAAGTGCGCCTGTCCCTGAACCAACTTCAAGAAGAGTCTGACCTGGAGTCGCCTTTAGCTTTTCGAATATAAAGCGGCGCAGGTTTTTTGTCCATCGGGCTTGCGTTAAAAATCGGTTGTGCCAGTAAGCGGTTTTCATTAAGTCTCCTTTGGATTTTTAATATTTTCCAACAAGTTCGTTCCAATCAGTAGTCAATAGATTTCCCAGCGGGTAAGCTGGTAAGTCCTGGCGGATAAGAGATCCATCGGGCAGAATGGTGTAAATATTGTACTCATGTTCCGATACTTCAGGGCTAAAAAGTCTTGCAGGTTGGTCAATGGAGGCTGGATAGAGCGGGAAAGGCAGATCATGCTCGATCATAATTTCTTTGTTGGTCAATTGTTGGTTCAGGTGGGCTGCCTGGTCATTCGCATCCAGATCTGCAGCGTAGAAGCTGAGAGCATTGGCACCAGCATCGACAAGTCCAATTGCCCATGCATAGAGATCAGAGCCACGATGGACTGGGAAACGGACGCAAGTGAATAGGTCCTGGTTGAAAATCGTCTGCAGATTGGTTGAATCTTGTGCGCTTTGAGGCTCAAATTCGAGGATGAGGTGGTCAAGCCCACTCTCCAATAACGATTCCAGGTAGCCTAAATCCTGATAAAGGAGGGCTGAAGTGGAAAGCAGACCGGAAACCATGCCAAGTTCTTCTGTGTATTGCAGCAATTCAACCAGGTCCGTCCGCAGGGTGGGTTCCCCACCAATAAAGATGACTTGTGGGATACCAGCGTCGAAAGTTTTCCGGATGAGACCCTTCCATTGCTCGGTCGAAAGTTCGTCATAATCGCTGCTTTGTTGCGATTCCCATCGATCAGTCAGGCAAAGGTTGACGCGCAAAGGCATATCAGAAGGCTGATCCGTGTTTGAGGTTTCGAACCCTGTATCGGTCATCAAGGGAGCCTGGTCAGGGTCGTTCACAATGGTGAGGATCTCTTGATCAAAACGCTTCAAATCGTCTTTTAGCAATTCTCCTTCAACCTTATAGCGTTGCAATGAAAGCTCAACGATTTCACTCTCGGATTTTCCCTGCATCTTTAACCAGGCAAAATAAGTGCCGGTTTGGTTAAGCCGCAGAATGGAGGCAGCGTTAACGATCAGGATTCCTGTTTCATCTGGCAGAACCCGTAAGTGCAAGCGATATTGATTCGGCACACCGTCGGGAGTATGGTACGAATAAAAACCGGTGGGTGTGGGCTCGAATAAAGTGGATGTTGCGCGTAGTGTTTGAGGCATAGTCATCTCCTGCTGATCACTAAATCACGATAAATGGGCTCTGGTTGTTGCTGATCCCTTGCAAGCGGGCAGCCACCGCCGCACTCTTGCAGAAAATCACAATACTTACACTCAGATGGGATATCCAGGCGGTTTCGCAGACTCAGGCAAAGTGGATGGTTCCAAATTCGACTCCACGGATCGCTGAGAATGTTTCCAACTGCCTGGTAATAAGATTGACACGGGATCACGTTACCATCTGGTTCCACGCACATATTGTAGTAGGCTGCTGTGCAGCCTTTGACGCCCAAATCGAGTAATAGCGGATCAAAATGGCAATATTGGGTCGGGGTATACCAGATCAGACGCTGATGATTGAGATTCGTCATTTCAATTGCCAGGGAAAGTAACTTTGGCAATTCGGATTCTCTAAGACCAGTCTGAACAGTTTTACCTTTGCCGGAATAAATCAGAGCGTTCAGTCCAACCGTAGGAACACCTTCGCGAGCTAAAAATTCGAGCGTCTGCTGGACTTGACCTGCGTTATTGTTGAGCAGCGTGGTATTTGTCATCATGTACAACTTGCTGTTGACGACATTGCGCAGCCCTGCAAGGGTTTTCTCCCAGGCACCTGGCCTGCGCACCATTTGATCATGAACCTGGGCATCGTGCGATTCAACTGTGATCTGCACATGGTCAAGCCCTGCCATGACAAGGCTATCAAGAAAAGCCTGGTCTCCGAGGCGTGTGCCATTGGTGTTGATACCTGTGACCATTCCTTTTTGATCGGCATAGGCAACCAGTTCAGGTAAATCATCGCGCAGTGTTGGTTCGCCGCCTGTGAAAACCACATGAGGGATGCGGATCTCCCAAAGTTTGTCAATCACCAACTTCCACTCTGAAGTTGAAAGTTCCGGGTAGTTTCGGGCGCGAGCGTTGTAGCAATGGGCGCAATCGTTATTACAGCGGTAGGTAATTGCCAAATCCATGCGGTAGGGAGCACTTAATTTCGCTGAAAAAGGCATGTTTGTTGACAAGCCAAGGTCGCAAATCGGACACGCAGCGCTGTTTTCATCTGTAAGCGCTTCAATTTTTGCTACCGTAGCGTTAAAGTCTGCTTGCAGAGAATCCTCCGCGACATCAAATTTTTCAAGCAAGATGTCTATGGCTTCAGAGTTTTCGACTTTGCTCAGGAAGAGGTAAGCCATCAACAAAGCGCTCTGATTCAGGTAGATGATTTTGGAGGCGTTGATCACCAGCAAACCTGAGAGATCTTCATCTACCCGTAGATGAAGCCTGGATTTCTGACTCTCATCGGAAATGTCGAATTTGTAGATCCCAGGTTCTGGTAAAGCAAGCATACTATCTTTCATCGAACTTGATCCAATCTAACGCCCGCCACCAGCACAGGCACAGGCACAGCCCGCGCAAGCACAAGCACACGCGCAGGAACTGCCCCCACCGCCACCGCGGAATCCACTGGAACCGCTGCTGGGTCGGCTGACGGGAATCGGGTTGGTACGGTTAGTGACCGCACCAGTGAAACCAGTCAGATCACCCACGACACCAGCCGAAACTGCGGTTGCGCCGTTAATGAGCGATGCAGCAAAGTCAGAACCGGGAATGTTAGGCATGGAGATGGATGGTTTCGATCCTGCGCCACCAGAAACCGATGAGACTGGGCTGGTAAGCCCGGATGAACCACCTACAGCAGGACTGGCAGAGAAGCCAGGGTTATACAGATGCCACCAATGGGGGATGAATACCGGCGTGTTGACGAAGGTCTGCTGCGTGCGGTTGTTGAACTGATCGTCCAGCATTGTCCATTCCAGGGTGTGGTCAAATTGAGCACTCTTAATTTCCGGGGTTTTAGCACCTTCCACGGCCAGCCAGGCGCGCCTGGTGATATCTGTGTAGTAAGTCTTGGTCTCGGCAGGGCTGAAACCCTTCATCTTCTCCTTGACTACATCAACCAGTTGGATCAGCAGAGCCTGTAGAGATCGACGCTGCTTATCTTTTCCGCTTTCAGAAAAAGCTTTGATGAAATCGGTCTCATATTCGTAGAGACCTTCAGGTAGAGGTTCATTTGCCTTGATCATCAAGGGTTCTTTTTCAAGGACAGTTACTGCCTCTTTTTTTAGTAAACTGAACAGAATCATTGTCAGAATCTTGTCGAGTGGTTCTTCAAGCAAAATACCAGCTTCTACGGCGGTCAATCCCCGTCGGATACCTTTGCCATCAACGGCTAATTTTGGCGGAAAATACTGCAATTTTCGAGCAGAGGTCTGCTTCTGACTAACTTTTCTCGAAAAAATTCCGATACCGAGGAAAAAGAGCACACCAAAAATGCAGGGCAGGCTGCGCAGAAGGTTAGTGAAAAAACCACCAAATCCACTCACATCTCCAGAGGGAACAGGTTCTTCATAATCATTGGGATCAGAGATCACGCCAACTGGCACAGCACTGGCGGGGAAAGCCGCACCGAATTCGTATTCAGTGTGTACATCGGCGTTGTTGGTGAACCAGGAATAATAGACACGATTATCCTGCGTCAGGGCGGCTTCGCTGATGTCATCGCCAGGCCAATTGCGAGGGTTGTAATAAACACCTTCCTCAGAACCGACGGCTGGAGGAAGGACGATGGTCATGCGGTATTCAGTATTTTGAGAACGGTCGTATTCCGAGCCAAAAAAGTTGGGGGTAAACTGAAAATTGACGTAATTTTCACGATCAGCCTGGTCGTAAGGGAACAGAATATCCGTGATGCCAGGAACAGTGGCGATAACCGTGCCTTGCGCTCCAGGTTGGATTGCCAGATTTTTTAAAGCCAATTCTGCTCCATAAACATAGGCTGAATCGTTGATTGCTGGCATGGGTTGCCCATCGATGGTTGCCTCTATGCTTTTCAGATCGTAACTCGCATGGGGCAATGCCAGATCAATGAAATCAATCGGGCTGGCAGAAGGGTCATTCTGGAAAACCATATAATAGCGAAGTGTCAGACTGCCATCAGCTTCAAGATAGGCTTCAACCTCGTAAGTTGGCAAGCTGAAGCGATAGGTCTGGGCATGGGTTGGCGCAGCAGGAAGCACGGCCAACAATATCAGCAATAAACCTAACGCTACCAGGAGGAAGCGTTTGTCAAATCTTGTCGTTACCATTTGGGCTCCTCGGTTATCTGGTATGTGGTCCCGCAACTATGACACTGGACCATAGCTGCTCCATTGACAATCTTGATGTCAGAAGGATTGAGGGGAGAGCCACATGCCTGGCATTTGACAGTATCCATCTGGATGTTTCCAGGAAGGTCGAGGTTAACATTGTAGACTGTGTCACCAGCTGCTTTGGCTTTTGCAGCCAGGCGCACGCCAGCAAAGATCAGGGCAAAGCCAATCAACAAACCAATGATTCCTACGATAAGCCACCATGCTTGGCCTGTATCGCCAAAAGAGCCTAAAATAAACAAGAAAGAAAGTAGGATAGCGATTGCTGCCAGAATGTAAGAAATGATGCTGCCGGTTTTCATATTGAACTCCTTCCAGAGGTGTCTCTATGAATATATTATCCTAGGAAAAGTGAAATAACCTAATATAATATAGTCTTATTGATGATAACATCAAACTCAAATTTAACGGTTTTACAGCATAAATTATAACTAAGGCTACTATGAAAAATAACGAAGTTCCCGAAATTGTGATATCCAGATTACCTCTATATGTGCAGACCCTAAACCAGCTTCTTCGAGACGGAAAGAGTGTTGTTTCTTCTTCTGAATTGGGGGACAAGCTTAAAATGACCTCTTCCCAAATCCGTCGGGATTTATCCTACTTTGGAGGTTTTGGTAAAAAAGGCACTGGTTATGACATCATTTCACTGATGGAATCACTACGAAAAATCTTGAACTTGAACCAGATTTGGCAGGTTGTCATGGTAGGAGTCGGACATGTTGGTCAGGCACTGCTGAATTATGATGGTTTCAGTCGTAAGGGCTTTGAAATTATTGCGGCTTTTGATGTATCGCCCAAAGTAATAGGAAAGAAATACGGGACCTTGGAAGTTAAGAGCGTTGATGACATGGAAAAAGAAATCTGCACATTGCAGGTTGAAATCGGTGCGATCACCGTACCGGCAGAAAGCGCTCAGTTAGTTTGCGACCGACTGGTGAAATGTGGAATTAAGGCGATCTTGAATTACGCCCCGGTGGCGCTGGTTGTTCCTGATGGAATCCAGGTTTCAAATATAGATCCAGTTTTGCAACTACAGAAGATGACTTATTATTTGAAATAGGCATGCTTCAATCGTGTTGGTGTCCTCACCAATCACACAGCCCAAAATATGATCGTGCCGGTATCCTTACCGACTGCTTTGGTTCCTCGTGTGTACGGACGGGTTTAACTTCAATTCAAAACGGACGCTTGTTATAACCAAAGGGGAGGAGACAAGCCCCTCCCGTACATAAATTCAATCTTCTTTTGAAATTACCTTGATTGGCTTCGTTGGATAACTTCCAACATAGGGAATGCCTTTGCCAGTCCTTCAACAGTACAGGTGACCGGGTTTTCGACGACATAAGCAGGGATACCAAGCGCAACGGTCAGATATTTATCCAGCCCTTTCATCAACGAAGTACCTCCACAGAGGGCGACACCCCGGTCGATGATATCAGAAATCAATTCTGGCGGTGTTTTTTCCAGAACGCGCCGAATGGTGGCAACAATCTCTTCAAGTGGAGGTTGTATGGCATCCACGATTTCGTTCGTTGTTAGCGAGGCTGGCTTAGGCAACCCGCTAACCTGGTCTTGTCCCTGGATTTCCATGGTTTTTTCATCCTCGGTTGGAATCGCCGCACCGACGTTGAGTTTCAATTGCTCGGCGGTGGTTTGACCTATGATGAGACCATATTTTTTTCTGACATAGTTAATTATTGCATCATCGATGCGTAATCCAGCGGTTCGGCTGGTTTCAGCGCTTACAATGCCTGACATTGAAACAACAGCAGCCTGGGTTGTACCAGCACCCAGTGAAATGATCATATTTCCGGTGGGAGTGTTGATGGGCAAGTCGATACCTATGGCAGCGGCCAATGGTTGTGGAACGAGACTGACTTCGCGAGCGCCAGCCCCCAGACCTGCCTCCTGGACGGCTCTTCTTTCAACGCTGGTCACGCCATAAGGGATTGAAAGGATCAGTCGGGGGCGGAAGAAGAGGGTCGGTCCAGTCACTTTCCGAATCATTTCTCGCAAGAATATCTCTATTAGTTCGTATTCCGCGATGACCCCATTCCGAAGTGGACGCACCACCTCGATCGATTCAGGAACGCGCCCCATCATGCCCAGAGCAGTTGTTCCGTATTCAACCAGCTTCATTTCATCAACCACTATCGCAACTACAGTAGGTTCCTGTATCAGGATTTGATTCCCCTCTGCGATTTGGGTATTGAACGTGCCCAGGTCGATGCCTAATTCTCGTGAAAGTCCCATAGTTTTCCAGTCATTACTTGAGTTAACATAGCAATTTTACCATTGATATGGCTGTTTTACGATGCTCAGATGTGCGCAAGCAGGATCAAATACTCCAAAAATAGCCGTTAAAGAAATTACAGGCTTGAGAAAAACTGCAAAGCGTAACGAAGCCTTTCTTCCATATCCTGGCTAAAGTCTTTTGGAATGCTTTGTACGGCGGTTTGGGCTTCAACTACACTAAAACCAAGGGCAATCAACGACTCGATGACTTCATCGTCGCTGCTGGAACCCCTGAGAACCTGGTATTCGCCAGTCTCCGGAAATTTTCCTTGGAGATGGATAACAATTTTTTGAGCAGTTTTCTTGCCAACACCGGGAACACGCACAAAATACTCAGATTTCTCGGCTAAGACCGCATTACGGATGTTGTCCATGGAAAGATTAGAAAGGATGGCGAGAGCAAGCTTTGGTCCGATTCCCTCGACTCCTAAAAGGAGGTTAAAAATTGCTTTTTCATCGTGAGTGATGAAACCATAGAGAGCTAACAGGTCCTGTCGAATGACCATATGGATCAAGAGACGCAGAGGATCGCCAACCTGGTGTTCCGATAACATTTTTTTATCGACGAATACCTCGAAACCGACTCCCTGGACATCCAGCGTTAGCGAATCGTTTGAAATGTAACTGATGATCCCGTTAAGTGAATTAATCATGGTCTGACCTTTTTCCTGTGTTGATTATAAATTTGATAAAGCATAACACCAGTCGCAACCGATAAGTTTAATGAGTCGCAATCCCCTTCCATGGGGATGCTGA
>DOEX01000254.1:0-496 GCA_003532515.1 Anaerolineaceae bacterium
CGGGTTACAGTTTCCCCCGCCTGCCCCTTTCAGCATATATTCCTGCCAGGCGTATCCGACGTCAGGACGATGAATTCCTGTCGCGGCCACGTTTCCTGGCTATCTCGGAGTTCGGCCCACGTTCAATTATTTACCATGAGGGATCCCGCTACATAATCAACAAGGTGAACCTACCCGTTTCAGACACAGGTGAAGGGTTTGCTATATTACGCGCCAAGCAATGTCCAATCTGCGGATACCTGCACCCGATTACAAATGGTGATGGGCTCGATCGCTGCGAGCGCTGTGGATCCTTGTTAGAAGCTCCAATGAATAATCTTTTCCGCCTTCAGAATGTATCCACCAAACGAAGAGATCGTATCTCCTCAGATGAAGAAGAACGCTTACGTCAAGGGTACGAACTACGAACAGCCATTCGCTTTGCCGATCATGGCGGTGTCATCTCAGCCCGTAATGCAGAAATTCATTTCCAAGGCAAATTAATTGGAAAATTAAC
>DOEX01000254.1:570-3056 GCA_003532515.1 Anaerolineaceae bacterium
GTCGAGGATCACAAGAACTGCTTACTCTTCGAGCCAAATGCAGGATTGGAGCTTGCACAGATGGCATCCTTGCAAGCCGCGTTGAAGAATGCAATTCAAGTGGAATACCAGCTTGAAGACAGTGAAGTCGCTGCAGAACCATTACCAAGCGGTGATGAACGACATTCGATTCTATTCTATGAATCTGCTGAAGGAGGCGCTGGGGTTTTGCGACATCTGGTCGATGATCCAGTCGCATTTGCCAGAGTAGCAGCCCAGGCATTGCAAGTCTGCCATTTTGATCCGCAAACCGGCGAAGATTTGCGACATGCGCCAAATGCGAAAGAAGATTGTGAAGCAGCCTGTTACGACTGCCTGATGAGTTATTACAATCAAATGGATCACCGGCATTTAGACCGGCAGACGATCAAAGAATATCTACTGCAGTGCAGTCAAAGTACATCAACCTCCTCTCCACAGTCCATCTCCAGAGCCGAACATTGTCAACACTTGCTGAATCTCTGCAAATCGGATCTTGAGAGAGAATGGTTAACTTTTATTGAGAAAAGCAATTTGAGATTGCCGAGCCATGCACAACTTCTGTTGGAGACCTGTCATACACGTCCTGATTTCTTTTATGAACAGGAACACGCCGCGATCTATGTTGATGGTCCCCATCACCAATATCCCGAAAGGCAACAGCGTGACCAGACTCAGAAGGATTGTATGGAAGATACCGGATACACAGTTATTCGGTTTGATTTATTGGAATCCTGGGACAAGGTTATAGAGAAGTATCCCTCAGTTTTTGGATTATTGGGGAGTTAATAGTTAGGAGAAGACAATGGGCGATCTATATAGCGAATTAAAAAAGAAGAATGGAAACACTTGTTATACTCTTTCTCAAAATAAGCCAGCCAAGATGAATGTCGATGATTGGAAAGTAACAATAACTTATCCGACTGGTCGATCTTTAGAATTACCTCGTTCAATGGTCTCCGATGCTATCCATAAACTTCAAGTTAAGGGTGTTCTGACAGTAGAAGAAGTCCACGAAGACATAACTGATCGTCATGGACCTCAAACAGATCGGTTATTGGCTGTCCTCCGAGAATTGCCAGGAGTGACATTTACATCTTCACCAAGAGCTTTATACCTGAAAAAGTGACCCCGAATATGACATATACCGTAGGTTCCCTCGTCAAAGCTCGCGGCCGTGAATGGGTTGTCCTCCCTGACTCCACGGATGATCTTTTGGTCTTACGACCATTGGGTGGTTCGGATGATGAAATTGCTGGCATTTATATCCCCTTGGAGTCAGTAACCCCTGCTACCTTTGATCTCCCTGATCCTTCACAGGTTGGAGATTATCGTTCAGCTCGATTGTTGCGCGATGCTGTCAGGCTTGGTTTTCGCTCCAGTGCCGGTCCGTTCCGATCTTTTGCACGGGTCGGTTTTGAGCCTCGTCCCTATCAGATTGTTCCATTGCTAATGGCACTCAAATTAGACCCGATCCGATTGTTAGTCGCGGATGATGTCGGTATTGGCAAAACCATTGAAGCGGGCTTAATTGCGCGTGAATTGCTTGATCGCGGTGAAATCGAGCGCCTGGCAGTTCTTTGTCCGCCACCTCTTGCCGAGCAATGGCAGTCTGAACTCCGAGACAAGTTTCATATTGAAGCAGAATTGGTTCTCCCATCCACAGCAGCACGTTTGGAACGGAATCTCAGTCTGGGTGAATCTCTTTTCGAACGTTATCCCTTCGTTATCGTCTCGATGGACTATATTAAATCCGATCGTCGGCGAGAAGAATTCAAGCGTGCCTGCCCCGAATTTATCATTGTTGATGAAGCCCATACTTGTGCTTACGGTGCCGAAAGAGGTGGACGCCACCAGCGATTTGAAATGGTGAGGGGATTGGCTCAAAATACTGATCGGCACATCGTTCTGGTAACCGCCACGCCCCACAGTGGAAAAGAAGAAGCTTTCCGTTCTTTACTCACCTTTCTGGATAAAGAATTTGATGATCTACCCGAAGATCTAACTGGCGAGGAAAATCTACGTCACCGCCGGCACCTTGCCCAGCACTTTATCCAACGCCGGCGTGGTGACATTCAGAACTACCTTGACTCTCAAACCCCCTTCCCCAAGCGTGAAGATCGCGAAGACTCCTACAAGCTCAGTCCGGAATACAAGCGGTTATTCGAACGGGTATTGGATTATGCCCGCGAGTCCGTTTTAGATGCCACCGGTGGGCAATTCCATCAGCGAGTACGCTGGTGGTCAGCTTTGGCATTATTACGCTCACTGGCCTCTAGCCCTGCAGCGGCCGCTGCAACCTTGCGCAATCGTGCCGCGCCAGCCGAAGCTGAAAATCCGGAAGAAGCCGACGAAATTGGTCGCCGTACGATTCTCGATATTATTGTGGATGAATCTGCAGATGGTTCTGATGTCACCCCCGGCTCTGACCCTGGTGGAGAAGAGGATGAAGGACAACGAAACCGCCG
>DOEX01000162.1 GCA_003532515.1 Anaerolineaceae bacterium
ATGATCAGTCGCAGTGCTTCTTCAGTAAATTCAATCGGGTCTTCATCCAGTCCGTTTTCAAGCATTTGTTCCGGGATCAGGAACTGCCTCGCGATGATGATCTTGTCTTCTTCAATGTAACCAGGAAATTCAATCAGTTCCATGCGATCTAGCAAAGCTGGGGGAATGCTGGCAACCGTATTGGCGGTTGTAATGAAAAACACCTTGGAAAGATCATACGGTACTTCAAGGTAATGGTCCGAAAAGGCGTAGTTTTGTTCCGGGTCGAGCACTTCGAGCAATGCTGCAGAGGGGTCGCCGTGAAAATCTGCACTGAGTTTGTCGATTTCGTCAAGCATGAAGAGGGGATTGACAACCTCGGCTTTTATCATAGTCTGCAGGATGCGACCTGGCAAAGCACCAATGTAAGTGCGTCGGTGACCTCTGATCTCCGCTTCGTCATGGACGCCACCCAAAGACATACGGACAAACTTGCGGTTCATCGCTGAAGCAATGGACTGACCAAGAGAGGTTTTACCTGTACCGGGAGGTCCAACGAAACACAGTATAGGCAGGCGATTCTTTTTTGGTCGAAGGCTTTTTACAGCCAGGAATTCAATGATGCGGTCTTTGGCTCTTTTCAGACCATAGTGATTTTTATCCAGGACTTCGCGTGCTTTGCATACATCCAGATCATCTTCTGTGGCTTTCGACCAGGGCAGGTCAAGCAAACAGTGTAAATAACTGGAAATCATACCGTTTTCAGGGGAAAGCGGAGGCGCTGAGCGAAGGCGGTCAAGCTCTTTTTCCGCGGTTTCGTATACTTCTTTTGGCAAGTTTGCTGTTTCCAGCTGGCTTTCAAGTTTGAAAATATCGGGGTCGCTGGATTTGCCCTGGTTGAGTTCCATCTGAAGACGACTGATGTGTTCACGCAGGACTGTGTCGCGCTGATTTTTATCAAAATCCTCGTGAATGCGAGTGATGACTTGCATATCCAGCTCGAGCATCCGTATCTGGGCAACCAGTTTGGCATGTGCCATTTTCAGTCGAACCAAATCGTTGGCTTCCTGGAGCAATTCCAGGCGGTCATATGGGCTTAACAAGGTGTTGATCCCAATAAAATCAGCTAATTTCCCGGCATGATCGATTCCCTCGGCGATTGGGATGGCTTTTTCGTCTAACGGCGAAGGCAGCGAAGCGTAACGAGCAAGGCTGGCTTTTGCTGACCGCATTTGACTTTTTACTTCATTGGTACGTCGGGCAGGTTGATCGACAACTTCCACATCTGCGAGATAGTGCCCCTTTTGTTTGTAGATCTTAAGGATGCGTACACGTCTGCGGGCTTCTGTGTAGATGTCGTCATCGTAATCACGGGAGCCACTATCGAAGTCTATTTCCTTGCCGAATGCCATTTCCAAGCCAATTTCCCACACATTTTCTTTCGTGGGTTCTTCAATATTTTCATAACGCGGGTAGCAAGCCACCAGCGTGAAATGCTTTTCAAGGGCTTCATACATCAGATCCTGGTCACTGACATCTTCTTCCGAATAGAGCCTGGATGCTGCCAAGGGCAGCAGAGGTTCGTTGTACATCACGATCAGGGGGGCAGTAAAGTTGGTCTCTTTTTTGTTTGAGGTACGATTTTTTACCAGCATGCTCGTTGCAAACATGCGGTTTTCATCACGAGAGAATTCCTCTTCGTATTCATCGGAGAAACGTTTTCGTTCTTGCACTTAATTCCTTTTACTTTTCAAATTGTGGCCAGACTACTCTGGCAGCTGCAGCGATGAAGATACTGCCAGTCACGAGTATACCCTTAGATTCACCGGCGTGATAGAGAGCCTGGGATAATGCTTCCTCTACTGGATTGACTGCGATCACAGGAACTGAATATTTTTCGACCTTATCTTTCAATTCTTCCGGAGTGGCAGCCCGCGGATGTAGTGATTGGGTGGTAATGACCATGTCGCATCTTGGCAGGATAGCTGAGAGCATGTCTCCCATCGATTTGTCTGCCGAAGCCCCAAAAACGAGAATGAATGGCCACTCTGAGAAGTATTCATTTACGGTCTCTACCAGGCGCTGCATCGAATCACCGTTATGGGCTGAATCGATCACTATCGGTGGTTTTTCTCTAAGGATTTCGAACCTGGCAGGCCAATACACCTGTCTGAAACCTGTCTGAATTGCTTTTCGGGTGATTTGTAAGCCTTGCAGGCGTAATTGATCCAAAACTGCCACAGCTGTTGCACCGTTTTCTATCTGATGCGCACCCAGCAAAGGCAGCGTCAGTTCGAGAGCCGTGTTTGTGCTGATTTTCTTACCTGCAACCTTCAATTTTCTTGATGTAATTTTGAAGGTTTGCGATTTTAGACTGTGGTGCAATTGCTCGAAGCTGTATTCATCGCTTACCTTGATAAAAGGGGATTGGCGTTCCAGGGCAATATTGACAAGCGTGTCTCCCGCTTCTGGCTTTTGTGGAGCGATGACCACAGGACGACCTGCTTTGATGATGCCGCCCTTTTCTGCCGCGATTTCAGTCAACGTGTTTCCAAGTACAGACATATGATCATAAGAAATCGAGGTAATGACCGAGACGAGAGGGTCGACCACGTTAGTGGCATCCAGCCGACCGCCTAAACCAACTTCAAGAACGGCAATATCGATTTTTTCCTGGGCAAAATAGAGAAAAGCCATGGCGGTGGTCAGCTCGAAAGTAGTGGTTTCGGGCACTTTTTCGGTCAGCGGTCTCATCTGATCTGCCAACTCGATCACGTCGTGCTCGCTGATCATTTCACCATTGATCATAATGCGTTCGCGGAAGTCTTCCAAATGCGGAGAGGTATAAAGTCCCACTTTGTACCCACAAGCCTGCAGGGTAGACGCAATGAGGGAAGCAGTCGAACCCTTACCTTTCGTTCCGGCTATATGGACCACCGGGTACTTCCTGTGAGGGTAATCCAAAAGGTCCATCAACTGGTTCATGCGGTCGAGTTTGAAGAAACGATGTTTGTCGTCGACATGTCGTTTCATGCTGAAATCGACCCAACTATAGATCCAATCCAGCGTTTCCTGGTAACGTTCTTCAATTGGTGGGTGCATCATCTGCCTACTCATTTACCGGTGTGATATCCTCGATCAATACATACCCGATGATTGCGTAATCACCGGAAGTATATTCGATCAAAACACATTCACGATTGAATTCATCAAAACGTCGTTCGGGCATAGAAACCAATTCGACGGTCATACCTTCACGGATGCGCCCCGGTGAACTGAAAGAGGCATAACACCCAGTTCTTACCCAAATATCCCGAATTGCGCGAACAGACACAACTGGTGTGGGGGTGACCGTATTGGTGGGCGTAGGCGAATAGTCCGGCGTAGGTGTGAGAGTGATGGTTGGAGTCAGCGTGACGGTGGGTGTGAGCGTGATCGTCGGAGTCATCGTAACGGTTGGAGTACGGGCAAGGTTGCGTTCGTAGACCGAGTCAGAAATGCCACGGGCTGCCAGACTGATGCCCATGATGAGCAAAACCAGCAGAACAATCCCGCCAATTCCGCCAACCAGGTAGGTGGGCAGGAATCCGCGTTTGAGCTCCAGGATCCTGGGGTCCTGGGGGAAGCGTTTTCTGGCTCTTGAGCTGATTCGCAGAGCATCGAGGGCGAAGTATTTATTTCCAGTCTCGAGAGCTGCTTCTGCCCGCTGGATGGCATCTTCATTTGTGCTGATCTCGGTTTCCAGGGCACTGATCTCATTTTCGAGCGAGAGGCTTTGTGAATCGTAAGCGTCGAGTTGCCTGAGGTAATCAAGGTTTTCGCGGGCACCATTGATCTTCTCGCGGGCGAGGGCTGCCGTCGGAGCGTTGGCAGCTTCTTCTTTGAAACGACGGGTGTTATCAAGCAGGGATTGGATGGTGGCGGGGATGAGCAGGTCAAGACGGTTTCGAAGGCGACCAAGTTGGGGAATATCGCTGTATTTCATGCGAATTTTCTCTAGTTTGCTTTTGGCGTCAGCAAGTTTGGATGGGGGGATCTTTCCACTCAGGCTGACGAGGTCGCTGACATCATTCAGCATGGCGAGATCTGAACGCACTTCGGCCGCTTTATCGATATATTCAGGGATTGCTACAGCACTGGCAGCGGTCTGGATTTTGCCGAGTGCAGCGATTAGTTCACCTTGTGTGAGTAAATTGAGTCCTTCACGGTAAACGTCGTACGCTTGCATCTGGTTTTCGAGGTCATGGCGCAGCTCTTCACCTTCGCGCCAACGTTTAATACCGGCATCTTCCAGGTGATCAAAAGCTTCCTCAAGATAATTGAGGGCAACCTGGTAACGGAATACACGAGCCGCGCTTTGTGCTTTCCCGTATGCTTTACCTGCTTCAGGAGGCAGGGCGACTGAAGGGATATTACCGGAACGAAGGTAATCTTCAGCTTCGCTGTGATGCTCTTGGGCGCGGGTCCAACCTGGCTCCATTTGAATCACTTTTTCGTAGAGCGGGATGGCAGCCTGGTAGTTACCTTTGTAGAAAGCTTCCTCAGCTTCGTCCATTAATCTTTCCGCTTCGGGATCGTGGGTAGATTGGAAGAAGCGTTTGAGCGGATCGTTGTCGATGCCGCCCATGTCGTCCATGCCTAAATTGGTGCGGGTGATAGGTGGTGGGGCGGCTGAAAGGTCACCCAAAACTGGTTTAGCGCTCATACTCAAATTCTCAGAGGAAGTTTGAGGGCGGCTTACAGAAGCATCACTAAGAGTTGGTGACTCCGGTTCGAGGTCATTGTCTGATGAAACTACAGGTTTTGTTATTGATGTTTCCAGAGGCTGAGTTGGGGTAGCAATGCTGCCACTTGCACGGCGGCTGCGCTCACGGCGCAATTCGCGCAAGAGGCGGTTGGCTTCTTCGAGTTCGTCAACGCCAACCTGGTCCGAAATTCGATTGGTTGCCAGAGCTTCCAAATAAGTCGATAAACCAGTTTCAGCCTGGCTGAGCTGTTCGTCACTGGGATCCGGGCTGGATAGCACTTTTTTTGCTTGTTCAATTAATGAACTAACCATTTGTTGTCCTTTCAAGAGGGGAGCAGGATTAATTCCGTTTGCTTTGCAAACCCTGCAGAGCAGCTTTCATCTCCGAAGGAGTCTTATAAAATCCATCAAGAGCTAGTTCAAGAAACTTGATTTCCTGCTCATTTAAGCGGTTTTGAACATCGAAAGAATAGCTTGCCTTGTAGTGAGTCGGTGCGTTTGCGATGTCTTCAGGTCGGTTTGGACCAACCGCCACCGAACCAGGAGCTTGCCGTCCGGTAAAAATATGATGCAATGCCCGGGAACTGAGCTGGATCATATCCGCTTGTTGCACTTCGGGAGAGAAATTGTTTGGCTGCCAATGACCGATATTCCAGTCGATAATGATCACTTTTTGACGAAACTCGTTCCAGTAGTAATGCAGTAATTTGTGGTCAAGAAAACTGGCTCCCCGGTTGTGGGCTTCTTCGAGCAGAGTGCAGATCTGGACCGAAATGTCCAAAACCTGTTTCATACTGAGATTGCGGACGAAGTTCCCGCGGGTGTAGCCGGCATCACAGAGAAGGTAGAGGTTGTCTTCCCAGCGCCGTTCCAGCAGCAAAAAAGGCAGCCAGCCATCCTGGATGCGTTCTTCAAATTGAGCAAGAAGGTCATCGATCTCATCCACTTCAAACACTGCCAGATCACCTTTGATGTTCACGCCCTGTCCTTGTTTTTCCATTTGTTTGGTCAGCGGGGCGATCTCAGAAGGCCAGGTTGTATTTGCATCTGTTTTCAAAAAGCCAGCCTGCAGCATGGGGGTCAAATTGCTTACACCACGCAGGTTGGCGAGGATGTTGTACTCCTCCAAAAAAAGCGGCCGGGCGTAAGAGATCTTATCGTGTCGCATGACCTTAAAGGCTGGATCACGGTTGAAAGGGGTTTTGCCCGAGATATGTTTATATAGGAAGACCCGGGCACTTGAACCGCCGGCTTCGGGTATGGCAAAATCGTGCTGACCAGCTGTCAGCCAGGTATCCAAGGGTTCGGCTAAGTAATAACCGTCTTGTGAGTCAAGTCTAATCTGTTGCATGGTTCCTTCCGCAAAGTCCAGCTATTTTACCATTGTTGGGCAGTGGACTGTTCAAAGTAGCCTGCATCACGCCTGACCAGTTCGTCAAACCAGGGCAAAAGCGGGTGAATGCTTTCAATTTCCTGAATGCCCTGCCGGATTTTGCTGCTATCTGCCACGGCAAGAAGATCCAGATATTGGCGCTGCCAGCGCTTGAAGACCGGGCTGGCATTGCGGGTCGGGTTGATAGTCTCATCTACCTTGATCATCAGGAACATCAAATCGCCAGCTGCGTTGCGGGCAAGGCGGGTGCGTGCCATTTCAGGCTGGTTGATTACCTCAAAATTGCGTTCCATGGCACGTAATGACCGGAAAAGAGTAAGCAAAATTTGGTTGATTTCGCTGAAGATGCCCTGTTGGTTTTGGGTTAACCAAACAGTGGCGGGAGAATCAGAGCGCAATAATTGCTGCCAGGAGTTGAAAAAGGCGATCTGAGCAGCATCACTTTGATATACCAGCTCGTTCAACAATTCGGGGTACAGCCCCTGGAATTCGATTTTTTGCCATTCACAGATAAAAGTGTAGAGATGAGCCTGTGCTTCAGAGAGGGATGGCAGTTTTGGCTTGATCAGCTGTTTGTAGCGGGTCGATTTCCATTTGCGTTGTTTTATATCAGTAAGAGCGGGCAAAACCTCGCTGACCCATACTTTGGCAGCGCGGCGCAGATCTTCCAGGAGAGCCCATCCAGGCAAAAAACCCTCGGCGAGTGATTCCATCAGGAACCAGTCTCCGGTTTCTGCGGCTGTTTTCCAATGCTCAATCTGATCCAGCACTTGCAGAGCTTTGCCTACTTCATCAACATCCTGTGCAGGAAAATTTTTTAAATCAGGTAAATATGGCTCGCGAGGGATGCCTGAAAAAACGAACTGAAATTCCTCCTCCAACTCTTTGTAGGAGCCATAACTCGCAGGCAAGAGACGGCGCAGATTCACTAATTCTTCTGCAGCGGATAGAGAGCTGCGAAGCTGATGGTGGAAAGAACTCAATACTGACTTTTGCTGCTCATCCAGCTTTGTCTGGGCTAATTCATCGTATGGCACGTTTAGCTTTAATCCTGGTTGGTAAACCCATTGAGTTGGCCAGTCATGGCGGCGGGCAAGATCCTGCAGGTTTTCGAGGTTTATCGCCCTGCTCATCTCGTTCAACGCTAAATTGTAATTTCCTAACCAATCCGGTATGCCAAGGTGTTTGATCAAATCATCTGCACGACCTAAGAGGTCGTCTGCAAATGAGTTCACCGATTGATCTGAATCGGGTCCGGATTCAAAATCAGAAAGATTATTTTTCATCCTGATAAGCGATTCAGCCAGTAGCAAAAGGTAATCGAGGGTTGGCTCCAGGGCATA
>DOEX01000028.1 GCA_003532515.1 Anaerolineaceae bacterium
TTTAACCTTGCCTTAGCCCACAGCCATCATCTTGGTAATGAAGGTTAGTTATGAAGACTGAATCCAATCCAATAATTCAATCTGGTAGTTCTATCTCTGAATGTGAGGAGCGTGGATGCAACTGTGAAGCAGGCGCCCCGATCCGTATTGTGCCTGGCAAGCCCCGGAAAAACACATTCACCTTGAGCATTGGCGGCTTTTTTCGCTCTTTTTGGCAGACGCCTGACCTAAAAATTGTTTTGCTTGGGCTATCACTCTTGGTTTTAAGCCTTTTTGCCGAACGGTTGGGTCTGCAACAACCCTGGATCATGATTCTTCAACTGCTACTCCTTCCGCTGGCAGGCTGGTCGATCTTCAAAGATGGTTTTCGGACGCTTTTTATTAAACGTCGCTTCAATATGAACACACTTATGTCTGTCGCCTCCATTGGCGCAGTGGTGCTGAGTGAAACCTACGAAGCGATCATCCTTTTGCTTCTATTCACCCTTTCAGAAGCATTGGAAGGCTATATCAATGATAATGCCCGCGAGATCTTGATGGAATTCGCCGATCTAGCTCCAAAAACAGCAATTCGACTGACCAACGCTGGCGAAGAAAACGTGGACGTTGATAGACTTCAACCCGGCGATGTGATCCTTATCAGACCAGCAGATCGCATCCCCATGGACGGAGTGATTCTGGCGGGTAGCAGCTCAGTTAATCAGGCTCCCATCACTGGCGAAAGTAAGTTAATTGATAAAACGATCGGCGAAACAGTAATATCCGGAAGTATCAACGGTCAAGGAGTGCTCCAAGTGCAAGTCAGCAAGTACGCCAAAGACAACACCATCCAGCGCATCATCCAGCTGGTGACTGAAGCCCAGGAAAACAAAGCCGAACAAGTCAAATACATCGATCGTTTCGCATCGGTTTACACCCCCATCATTTTTGGGGTGGCAGTGCTGGTCGCCATTGTCCCGGTTCTTATTTTCAACCAGCCTTTCTGGAACGTTGGTGAATCTTACGGTTGGCTGCATCGCTCACTTTCCTTATTGTTGGTAGGTTGCCCCTGCGCGTTGGTGATCAGTACCCCCATCACCATGATCAGCGGACTCACGCGGGCTGCCAAAGCCGGCGTCGTTTTCAAAGGCGGCGTATTCCTCGAAGGTCTTTCGAACGCTAAAGTGATTGCTTTTGACAAAACTGGAACGCTCACTCGCGGCGAGCCTGTTGTCAGCCAGGTTAAAGCGGTTGATTGTGAGGGCGATGCTTTTTGCCCGCGCTGTGACGACCTGGTTGCGCTTACCAGTGCCCTGGAAGCCCATAGTAGCCACCCTTTGGCTTCTTCCGTCATCGAAGAAGCAAACCGCAGAGGCGTTGCCAGCCGCTATTCTTCCGCCCAGGATCTTATGGTCCTCGAGGGAAAGGGTCAAACAGGCACAGTAAACGGGAAAACAGGTACAGTTGGCAGTCTCCCTCTTTTTCTGGCAGAGCACATGACCCCTGAAGAAATTGTCCAGGAAGTCCTGAAAGCCGAGAGCCGAGGGGAGAGCACCATGTTGGTATGCGACGGTGATCGAGTGCGCGGATTCCTAAGCGTGGAAGACGCTGTACGTCCTGGTGTTGAAGAAGTGATCAGACAAATCAAAGCCCAAGGCTTGAGACCAGTGATGCTGACGGGTGACAATAACGTGGTGGCTGGCAAAGTTGCTAACCAAACCGGAATCGAAGAATTCCATTCTGCCCTTTTGCCGGAAGAAAAGTTGAATTGGCTGACGCTATTGAAGGAACGCTACGGGAATGTGATCATGGCTGGCGATGGCGTCAACGATTCGCCAGCACTGGCTCGTGCCGATATCGGCGTAGCCATGGGTGGAGCAGGGAACGCCCAGGTATTGGAAACCGCCGATGTTGTCCTCCTCAATGATGATCTGGAAAAGCTGCCTTTTGCCATCCGTTTATCTAAATTCGTCAACGGTCTGGTTCGTCAAAACGTAGTTTTCAGCCTGGGAGTCAAAGCCCTGATCGCAATTGTGGCGCTCTTGGGTCTGACCCCACTCTGGGTGGCAGTGTTAGCCGATATTGGTATTTCTCTCTTAGTGACCCTAAACGGAATGCGAGCACTCAGGTTTGAACCCGGTTCTCAAATTAGCGCAGCTTAAATACCAGGTCCCATTCTCCTTCAGCAACTCGCTCAGGTCTGGAGATCGTGGACGAGATGGTGATCCACGATCTACCCGGTTTTAACGTGTAAGGTTTGCCTTCCACATAAAAACTAAAAGGATCAGTGGCGGTTTCAGAAAACCAGGTCCCGTAAGTCAACTTTCCATCCCGGAGCAAGATAGCCAGTTGGTTGGGGTCGCCTTCACGCAGATTGATATCATAGGTGCTGGTGTTATATTCGATGTAATTTGCCATGATAAAGATCAGATTCTCAAAAGCAACCGGTGACCCATCGCTGTCATAAGAAGGCTCGAGCTGGAGATTGCCGTCTTCCTCCTCCACCTCCTGCCAGAGATGGTACCGACCAGTCTCGGAGCTATAGCGCCAGTCCATCACTGAAAAGTCAGCATAAAGATAACTGAAGCGAGTAGCGACATCATCCCACTTATTGATGGTGACTGAAAAAGGCAGCACTTTGAATTGAGGAGTGCCGCTCTGCAATCTATCCGTTTCAGCTATGTTGCGTATGGCAGTGGTATTCGCGTAGGTTAAGCCGCCCTGGTCAACAGGCTGGGTGCAGATGCCAGGACAGTCTGTGAAACCTTGATAAAAAACTCGCTCAGCAAGTGAATTCTCAAAAACACCCCGGACCATCGTGTCCACGGTTGAAACCACCAGGTCTGCCTTGTAATGTTGGGTTAGGCGGGCATCCACCAGTCTCCCTGGTCCCAGCGGTCCCACAGAATCAGCAGCCTGGCTGTAAAAGAGCGCTAATAACTGGTTGGTTTGGCCACCAGTGTAGTATTCGAAGACAACGTCAGCCTGGTTGATCTGCGAAAATGGGCGCACACTGCGCGGCCAGTTGAGCAGCTTTACCAGCAAAGGTTTTCTTTCCAGGAGCTCTGTATCGCTCAATTGTAAGCCGGTAAAGGGGTTGGTCGTATAGATGATCCTGGGTGTCACATCGATCTCTGTGGTTGCTGTGGCGATAGCCCAGGCTGTAGGTGAGGGAAGCGGTGTTGGCGTAGCGTGGATAGCGATTTGGGTTAATTCAACCTCAGCAGAAAGTGCTGACGGACTTTTTTGCAGGGTCATGACGGGAGTAATCTTTGGAGGGTTACTTTGAGGGCGAGATATTGCCCAAAAAAAGATCGACCCGCCAACAATCAGCTCCAAGATGAGTCCCCAGTTTCGCCACGAGAATTGTTTGTCTTTACCCATCACGATGATTTTATCACGCTGTAACTTTTGAACAGATTGGCAGTCATTCCAGCCACTTTGTTGTATTCAACTCCATTTAATATCACAACCCTAAATCACCCTTAATTATGATTTAAGGAGCCATTAACCTTTGCCTGTTAACATTGTCAGGTAAACATAAAATAGAGAAGTAGAAATTAGAGGAGAAAAAATGAAAATTAACAAGAAGTTCCTGTCAATCGGTTTTACCCTGATCATGGTCCTGGCGTTGGTCGCTGCCTGTGGTCAGGCTGCCGAAACCCCAGCAGCTGAGCAGCCAAACGCTGAAGCGCCTGCAGAAGCGCCTGCAGAAGCAGTCACCATTACCATGGCTGGGTCAACCACCGTTCAACCCCTCGCGGAGAAATTCTCAGAAGCCTACACAGCTCAAAACCCTAATGTGCGCATTGACGTTCAGGGTGGCGGCTCCAGCGTAGGTGTCAAAGCAGCTGGTCAAAAAACTGCTGACATCGGCATGGCTTCCCGTGAAGTTAAAGAATCGGAGCTAACCGAATTCGCCGGTATCGAGGTTTTCGCCGTTGCTCTAGATGGCATTGCCATCGTGGCACATCCTGATGTTTCCGTAAATGACCTGACCATCGATCAGATCAAGGCTATCTTCGGTGGAACGATCACCAACTGGAGCGAAGTTGGTGGAGCAGACGCTGCAATAGTCGTAGCTTCCCGTGAAGAAGGTTCCGGTACCCGTGCAGCTTTCGAGGAAATGGTTCTGGGTGAAGATGTTTTGATGACCGAAAACGCCATTTTGCAGCCTTCCAACGGCTCCATTCGCACCACTGTCTCCACCACCCCGCATTCTATTGCTTATCTCTCCTTCGGTTACCTGGACGCCACCGTGAAAACCATCAGTGTTGAAGGTGTTGCTCCTACCGAAGCCAATGCCTCCAATGGCACCTATCCTGTCGTTCGTCCATTGAACATGATCACCTTTGGTGAGCCCACGGGCGAACTTAAAGCTTTCATTGATTTCATGCTCAGCGATGCAGGTCAGGCAATTGTTGTTGAAGAAGGTTATCTCGCCGTCAAATAGGCATGAGACCAGAAATTAGCGAATATAATTACCAGGCGTCTCCATTCTTTATGGATGGGGACGCTAAACCTATGAAAAAGCACGGAGGCGTTGAGCACCAGATGAGTGGAAGAATAATCGCGGATAAAACCGTCAAGTACATTCTCTTCATCAGCGCAATTCTTTCGATTGTCATCGTTTTGGCAATCGCTTTTTTTATTTTCCAGGAAAGTCTTCAGGCTTGGGCAGAAATTGGCTTAAGTGACATTCTATTTAAGGCGGTTTGGCGTCCTGGTCAGGATCAATACGGGATCCTTGCCATGATCGTAGGTTCTGTTGCAGTCACTTTTGGAGCCATCCTCCTGGGTGTTCCTTTGGCAATTGGGTCCGCCATTTTCTTAGGAGAAATTGCACCCAAAAGTGTCCAATCAGTCTTACGACCAGCTGTACAGCTGCTGGCCGGAATCCCTTCCGTCGTCTACGGTCTTTTTGGTATGGTTGTTCTCGTTCCGCTGATCCGGCAAGTTAACGTTCCTGGTAACTCCGGCTACGGTTTGTTGGCAGCATCAATCGTTTTGGCGGTCATGATCCTTCCCACCATTACCAGCGTCGCTGAAGATGCTATCCGGGCTGTGCCTGATGGTTATCGCTCTGGCTCGCTGGCTTTGGGTGCCACGAAGTGGCAAACAATAACAAGAGTCGTCTTGCCTGCGGGCAAGTCTGGTATCATGGCTGCAATCATCCTTGGAGTTGGTCGTGCCTTAGGCGAAACCATGGCTATGATCATGGTCATCGGTAACTCAGTCGTTTTCCCAAAACCTCTGGCCGCAAATCCGTTGACCTTTTTCTTTTCTCAAGCCCGCACGCTGACAGGCAACATCGCGGTTGAGATCAGTTATGCTACAGGCGTACACGAAAGCGCCCTCTTCGCCACCGGTGTGGTCTTGTTTGCCTTGATTATCATCGTCAACGCCAGCGCGAGATGGCTGATCAACCGGCAGTCTAGTATCCAAACTACCAGGCAGGGATAAGGATGATCAGCGAGAATCTCCACACCGTTCAACATAATGACCCTGCAACCTTGCGAAATCTCAAATTGCGCACCACCTATCAAAATGTATGGTTTTCAATCATGTGGCTGGCAGGGGTGATCACCCTGTTGGTATTATTGCTCGTTTTGGGTTATGTCATCATCCAGGGTGGCAAGACCTTGAATTGGGAATTTTTAACAACACCGCCGAGAGGTGGTCTTTCGGGTGAAGGAGGCATCTCCACAACACTTGGAACATCACTTTACCTGGTATCGCTTACTCTCTTGGTTGCCACACCTTTGGGCGTTGGCGCTGCAATCTACCTGATCGAATATGCCGGTGAGCAAAGCTTGACCTCCCCAGTATTACGTGCTTTGATCTCGATTGCCAATTTTTCCGTTGAGACGTTGGCTGGCATTCCCTCCATAATTTATGGTCTGTTCGGTTATGCCTTGTTTGTATCTACGTTGCAATTCGGCTGGTCGTTGCTATCGGCTTCGTTGGCAGCTGCCTGTCTTGTCTTACCCACCATCATTCGGACCACTGAAGAAGCTTTACTAACGGTTCCAGATGATTATCGTCGGGGTAGTCTTGCTCTTGGCGCCACCAAATGGCAAACACTTTACAAAGTCGTATTACCCGCTTCTCTACCCGGAATTATCACTGGCATAATCTTGAGTGTTGGGCGTATCATTAGTGAAACAGCTGTTTTCTTTGTCACCTTGGGAGGAAGCCATCGCCTGCCCAGTTCAATCATGGATGGCGGGCGAACGCTGGCTCTTCATTTGTACTACTTGGCGATGGATACCAATGCGTTTGACAAGGCAATGGGCACGGGTGCGGTGCTGATTATTCTCATTGTTTTGATAAACCTGGTAATTGACATCATTTCACGCAAGCTAACCGCAAAAGTCCGCGGAGGATAATGAACGCAACAAAACTTGAGACCAATGAATATAACCTTTATTACGGCAACTTTCATGCCCTGCGCGATATCTCGATCTATATACCAGAAAAGAAGGTCACCGCGCTAATTGGCCCTTCAGGCTGTGGGAAAAGCACGTTTTTACGCACCTTCAACCGCATGAACGACTTAATTCCAGGTGTACGAACTACTGGTCTTGTCAACATCGACGGGATTGATCTTTTCAAAATAGACCCGGTTGCTCTACGCCAAAATGTGGGCATGGTTTTTCAAAAACCTAACCCTTTCCCCAAGTCGATTTTTGATAACGTTGCCTATGGTCCCCGTGTTACTGGCTTGCGCGACCATAAGAAGCTCGAGGAAATTGTTGAGAGCAGCTTGAGATCAGCAGCTTTATGGGATGAAGTAAAAGACAATCTTGGCAAATCTGGTCTGGCATTGTCTGGTGGTCAGCAACAACGTCTTTGCATTGCCCGTGCGCTGGCTGTGCAACCCAGCGTGATTCTGATGGATGAGCCAGCTGCCTCGCTTGATCCAATTGCTACGCTGAAAATTGAAGATCTGATCCACGATCTTTCGGAAGATTACACGATCGTCATTGTTACCCACAATATGCAGCAAGCTGGTCGTGTTTCGGACTATACTGCCTTCTTTTACACTGATGAGACTCGTACGGGTCGTTTGGTTGAGTTTGACGAAACCAAAACGATCTTCACAAACCCCCACGACAAGCGCACAGAAGATTACATCACCGGTCGCTTCGGTTAGCAATCCATTCTGGAGTGATCGTTGCTTTTGGAGCTGTCAAGCCTGCCCGGCGCAGGCTTAATCGCCATAAGGACTCTTGCAATCGTTGCGAGCTGGCGACTGGGGAGGATTTCACGATCTTGAATTCTTCAAGGCATTTTCCAGTGACGCCGTCGAATTTCGGGTTTGTCGCCAGGTTGAACACCGTCATAGCCCCGTGATGGACAGAAACGCCCCAGGAAACCGGCAGCACACGGATCAGTTTCGTGCGGATAATGCCAGGATGAACGCAGTTCACTGTCACGTTTGAGCCGCTCAAGCGGCTTGCCAACTCGCGGGTAAAGGGAATCATCAGCAGTTTTGAGCGGCAATACGACACCTAGCCCCCGAAAAATCTTGCTTGGGAGTCACGGATATTCGACCAAACAAAACAGTGACCGATGGAAGTGAGATTTACAATTCTGGATGGCTTTTTGCCGCCTAAAATTGGCAGGAGAGCCAGGGTTAGTGTGACTGGTGAGATATAGTTGACTTGCAGTGTTTGCTCAAAACCATCTTCTGTAATTACTTTGCATTTTGGGTAGAGCCCGGCATTGTTGACCAGGATGTCAATGTGGGCGACTTCCTGCTTAATCTCTTCAGCCATGGCTTTGACCTGAGTGAGGGAGGTGAAATCTGCTATTACAGTCTGGATATCGGGATTGCCAGTCTCTTCCGTGATCTCTTTCAACGTGGTTGCCAGGCGTTCCGGATTACGACCATGAAGAATTAGACCTACACCGGTATGAGCAAACATTAGGCTCAGTTCTTTGCCTATACCATCTGTCGCGCCTGTAATCAAAATTTTCCTGCCCGATAATTCAGGATAGTTGTTCATTAATACACCAACCAAAATCATACTTCTCTATATCTCCGTCTTTGGGCTTTTATTCGGTCCTAATCATTACGACCTTGCGAAACAATCTCTAAGGAATGACGAGATTGTTCGTACGGGAGGGGTTCACCTCCTCCCACTGAGGCTCATCAACTCGAGCGTTGCCACCCCAAACCCAACTGTATGGGAGAGGCTCTTTTGCCCTGTGAGTGTATCTCCTCCTGCTTTGGCTCATCAACTCGAGCGTTGCATCCGCAGCAAGCCCTAACCGCTCTTGGGACAAACTCCTAAAAGATTTTGTGAAATCTTGCTAAAAAAACGGGAATTTAAAAAAAAAAGTAATACAATTAACTTATGCAACCAACTAATGACTCAACACAAATCGAAATTCCAAACTCATCCGCCCCTGAACCTGGCGAATCCTCAAAAAAGCCAATGGTCAAAAAACTCCATAAAAACGTCTGGGCAGTGAGCCTGACCAGCTTTCTGATGGATATCTCCAGCGAGATGGTCATCAATGTTCTACCGCTTTTCCTTTCGAATGTTCTGGGTGTTAGAACCAACATCATTGGTCTCATTGAAGGCATAGCCGAAGCCACATCCAGCATTCTCAAAGTCTTTTCTGGCTGGCTTTCTGACAAAATTGGCTCCCGTAAATGGCTGGCAGTGCTAGGCTACGGACTTTCAGCGATTTCGAAGCCCTTTTTCTATTTTGCCAACAGCTGGAGATTCGTTGCCGGCATCCGCTGGACTGACCGGGTCGGCAAAGGCATCCGCACCGCTCCCCGTGACGCTCTGGTGGCTGATACCGTTGAGCCTGACCAGCGTGGTCTCGCCTTTGGGCTGCACCGTGCTTCCGACACAGCCGGAGCTATGCTTGGGCTGCTCATCTCAGCCTTTTTGGTATGGCGTTTACAGGCAAGCGACGCCACCTTCCAGCAAAAAACCTTCCAAACTATTGTCCTGGTCAGCATTCTTCCTGCTGTTTTGGCTGTGATCGCCTTAGCTGTGGGCACCCAGGAAGTCAAGATGGGTCAAGCCCGCAGCGCGCCGAAGATCACCTTTAAAGGATTAGGTAAAAACTTTCTTGCTTTCATGCTCATTGTTGGCATTTTTGATCTTGGCAATTCCTCCGATGCATTTCTGGTCCTCCGAGCCCAGGAGCGCGGGATGAGTGTTCTGCACATCCTCTTAATGCTGGCAGTATTTAATCTCATTTATGCCCTCATTTCTACCCCAGCGGGCATCCTGTCTGACAAAATCGGCAGAAAAAAATTAATTGTCGCTGGCTGGCTGGTTTATGCATTTATTTACCTGGGCTTTGCTCTGGCTGACACTGCAGTTCATATTGTTTTGCTCTACATAGTTTACGGATTCTATTATGGTCTCACCTATGGAACGGCCAAAGCCATGGTTGGCGACCTGGTACCGGTGGAGCTGCGTGGTACTGCCTATGGCTCCTATAACGCCGTGCTTGGCATCCTTGATTTCCCTGCTTCTCTGATCGCAGGTGTTCTTTGGAGTGGCGTAGGTACCTGGGCGGGTTTCGGACCCTCAGCGCCGTTTTATTTTGGCGCAGGCATGGCATTAATTGCGGTTGTTCTCTTTATCCTCTGGAAACCAAGTAGCGCTCAAAACCAGGGTGTTCCTGGGAGTGTATAATTCGGATTGTATGAAAATTGGAGTTCTCGCGTACCGCTTTGACTATTACACGAATCTACGTAACATTCTGTACAAGCTACCTGAAGCAGAGTATGTTCCAGTGAATGATCTTTACAGCAATCTGCGTAGACTAGCTCTGGGCATCAATCGCAGGCTGGGTAGAGAACTCTTTCCAACTTTTGACTTAAACAATCAATTCGATGATTTCGAATTGAACAAAGTTGACCTTCTGCATTTTTCAAATGGCATCAGTTATGGGCGCACTCCCTGGGTTTCTCATTTTGAAACCCTCTTACCACGATTTTCAGACTTAATGCAGCGATATCATGGAAAAACTAAAGACCAGCTCAAGATGACACCGCTTCTTCAACGAGGTTTCAACTCACTCCAATCTCCTTCCTGTAAACGAATCATTGCCTGGTCGCAATCAGCTGCTGAAATACAACGAGACCTTCTTATAGAACTGCCCTTTGAGGAAAGGGAGATCATTCTTGAAAAATTGATTGTCCTGCATCCGCCGCAAGAACTTTTAGTAAACCAGCCTGACAAGCGGGATTATGGGTTATCTAATCCGATCCGTTTTGTCTTGGTTGGAGCAGGATTTTTTCGCAAAGGTGGACGCGAAATTTTGAATGCCTTTGAAAAACTTATCACAACAGAAAAAGCACCCATTCAGCTGGTTTTGGTCAGTTCTCTGCGCTTGGATTCTTATGCAACTAAAGAGACGCTGTCCGATATCGCTTGGGCGAAACAATTCATCAACAATCATTCAGATTGGATCAAGTATTACGAATCCTTGCCACACCAAGAAGTTATGGACCTAATGAAAACTTGTGATGTTGGGTTATTGCCAACCTATGCGGATACTTACGGATTATCAGTATTGGAAGA
>DOEX01000216.1:0-2990 GCA_003532515.1 Anaerolineaceae bacterium
CCGATTTCAAAACACTGTTTTCACCGCTGACAATCGGCTCACTCACCCTCAACCACCGCATGGTCAAGTCCGCCGCCGGATCAGCTACGTATCTCGCTGGGTTAACAGATGAGTTGCTTGAGTACCATGTTCAGTTAGCCAAAGGTGGTCTTGAGTTAATCTGGGTCGAAGGAATTGGCCAGTTGGAACCACCTTTCGATGGTAGCCCTGCGCCTGCGGAAACAATTGAATTCGGTAAGAAACTCGTTGCCGAATGTGCCAAATACGGTGCTAAGCTTGGGTATCAGTGGGCGCAATTTGTGATGACACCAGTTGGCGATATGACACTCGAAGATATTGCCGGAGCCCAAGCGCGTGGCGTAGCTATTGCCAAGCAATTGAAAGAAATGGGTTTCGTTGGTATGGAAATCAACGCCGCTGGTTTCAACCTCGGTGAGCATTTCCTTTCTCGTTACCACAATACCCGCACGGATGAATACGGAACAGCAAGCCTGGAAAACCGCGCTCGCTTCGTGACCGAATGCATTGAACAGATCAAAGCAGCCTGTGGTGACGACTTTGTCGTGCAAATCCTGATCGACTGCATCGAAGAAAACGACAACCTTGACAACAATGCAACCTTGATGTGGATGGATCATCAGGTCACTGCTCTACACAACAAAGTGACAACCATCGAAGAAGGCATCGGTATGGCAAAGTTGTTCGAGACTGCTGGCTGCGATTCGATGCATCTACGTCTTGGCCCGCTAGGCAACCACCCCTGCCAATTCGGTAGCGATCTTTACTTCCTCTTAAATGGTGTTGAAGGTGCAACCGGTTACGGCACACAATGGGACTTTTCAAAGCATTGGCAAGGTCAGCTGATTGGTGACCACAGTGGTGCGGGAATGCTAATCAACATCGTCGGTCGTTACAAAGAAGCACTCAGCATTCCATGCGGTACCGTCACGTATATGGATCCAGCGCATGCACCAGATTACTTTGAGAAAGCGCTTGCCGACGGCAAAGTCGATTTCTACCTCATGAACCGCCCGCTTACTGTTGACAACGAATACATCAATAAACTTAAAGAGGGACGCATTGACGAAATCGCTCCCTGCACACGCTGCCTGCACTGCCACATTGGCTCTAATGAAATGAACCGCATGATGGGTTATTGCCGCGTGAACGCCCTGACCCAACGTGTCATGACTGAAAATGGACCCGCGACCTATGAACTTGAACCTGCAACGACTGTAAAGAAGATTATGGTCGTCGGTGGTGGTCCTGCCGGTATGGAAGCCGCTCGCATCGCTGCCGCCCGTGGCCATGAAGTCACGCTCTACGAAAAAAGTGATGAGCTGGGTGGAGACCTCAACTTTGCCAGCATGGTCAAAGGACCTCACGAAAACCTGGAAGACCTCAAAAAGTATCTTGCCAGGCAATTAGAGGTTAACGGTGTGACCGTTGTGATGAACAAAAATGTTGATGCTGCCTTTATCGACAGCGAAGCACCCGATGCCGTAATCCTTGCCACCGGTTCATTACCAGGAGACATTGGCGCAAGCGGTGGCAATGTACCGGTCATCGACTTTATCAACTTCATGGGCGAAGGCACTGGAGACAATGTAGTGGTATTCGGTTCAAACGCTCAGGCATTCGACTGCGCGCTGTGGCTGACCGTTCACAAAAAGAAAGTTACCATTGTGACGCCGAACCTCAACGAGGAACTCGACAAACAACAATCACAGCATGCCCATCGCTTCATGACCACCGCGCTCTACTCCTTGGGTGCCAAAGCTTATCCGAGCTCCAAAATCAAGGAAATTGGTGACGGTCAGGTAACCATTGCCTCTGATGGTGGTTGGGATACCGTTATCCCGGCTGACTCGATCATCAACGCTGCTGACTTGAAACCAAACAAAGCACTGCTGGATGGTGTTTCGGTCAAAGAGAAATATGCAATCGGTGATTGTAACGAACCTTTCAATATCGCTTTGGCAATCCGAGCCGGAAACGATATCGGTCGCCAAATCTAACAAGGATGACAAAGTAATTCAAGACTCATTTTTTACTTTTATTGGTAGCAATCAGAGCTGTCATCCACCAGAATAACCAAGATCCGGCAACTTAAAAAACCGCCTGGCAATTCCATTTTTTTGGAACCAGGCGGTTTCCATCTTGAAAATCAAATTTTTCAAGGATGCTTACTAAACAAGTTTTTCATTTACCTGGTTTCAATATCACGCAAATAAAAACCCTCAGTTTTTGAAAATTATCGCCAATTGATATCGGATGATTTTCGGAAAATTACAAAATAAAGTGACTAATAGGACATAAATAATGACAGGTTAACTTTGCTTGATGTTAGAATGATGGCGGTTACCGTGAATTTTAAGAAGAAATTTGTATTAGAAGAGAACAATTATGAAGTTGGCTATCGTAGAAGATAACAATGTTGAAAGTAAACATTTGCAGGATTTAGTTAGTGAATATTGCCTTATCAACAATATCAGTTCAGAAGTAGCTACCTTCACAAGCGCCGAAGACATTTTTGCCACATGGCCAATGGAAGTGGATATCCTTTTTCTGGATATTATGCTGGAAGAGATGAACGGAATCGAAATCGCTGAACGAATTCGAGAATCCAACGAACGTGTCATGATCATCTTTACCACCAGCAATCCACAATTTTCACTATCCGGTTATGCCGTTGATGCGCTGGATTACCTGATCAAACCAGTATCAAAAGAGATCCTCTATCGCACACTCGATAAAGCTATCCTCCGCTTAGGCGATTCCCGTCACAATTATTTCACTATCAACAATAACGATGGTTATTTTGTGATCAACACAATGGACATCTATTACATTGAATTATTGAACCGCAAAACAATCATCCATACCAAATCAGGGCCGGTTGCTTGTCTGCGGTCTTTGCAATATATGGAAGAGCAGTTGCCAGATACATTTTTCCGTTGTCACAGTGCTTTTTTAGTCAACCTGCATGC
>DOEX01000216.1:3036-3659 GCA_003532515.1 Anaerolineaceae bacterium
ATATTACATCTTATTGACGTAGGGTTTGCCCCGCTCATCATGTCCATTTCGGACATGTTGCTTTTGTTTTATATCAGTGGTGGCAGCCGCGAATACATTCGCAAAAATAAAAACTGGTATTTCTGGTTTTTCATATGGCTGTTTATCATGATCTTCTCACAATTGGTGTTCAGCGGCCAAACCAACGCCCAAGCCAATTATCTTGCCTTTTACATCATTCACTTCTTTATTTTATTGTTTTTCTCTGACCAATGCACAGATGCACCACTCAGCTATCGCAGTTACCTGGTGATATTATCCGTCCTGGCTTTTGATATTTGTCTGATTTTATTGATCAGCCTCTCCGTCTCCATCTTCAATTTTGATTACATCGATAACGGTGTCTTCATCGAACGAGTCATTTCTCATATCATTTTATTGGCAGTGAAAATTGCCGTCGCTTACACCATCAAAAAAGCGGTGAAACAACATTTCTTCGAATTCGGCAATACTTTTCAAGTACTAATCATCATGCTACCAGCATTACCCTATTTTGTCTTGCGAAATTACGCTTATTTTTTCAACATCGATCCTTATTCAGTCCCCTTACTCATCCATTACCTCAATGTGCTTTTTGGCATTTC
>DOEX01000174.1 GCA_003532515.1 Anaerolineaceae bacterium
TTCTCCAGGCAGACCTGGACGAAGCAACGCTGGACGCTGCTGTCGAAAACATCGAAACCCTTATTAAGAATAATCAAGGTGAAATTGCCAAGACTGACCGGTGGGGCAAGCGAAAACTGGCTTATCCCATTCGCAAAATGAACGAAGGCTATTACGTTCTGGTTAACTTTGACTATAAACCCGAAGAAGTTGCCGCACTCAAGCGCACAATCGGCTTTAATGAACAAATCCTACGCTCTAGCGTAGTTCGCGTTGATTAATCTGGAGGAAGAATGACTGACTATAGATCCAATGACCGAGGCGATCGCAATGATCGCAGTGACCGCGGTGGTGATCGCCGCGAAGGTGGAGGAAACCGCAACCGCCGTTTCGTCTCTCGCCCCAAATTCTGCCAGTTCTGCAGCGACAAAAAACTGGCGATCGACTATAAAAATGTCGAATTGTTAGGCCGGTTTGTTAACGAAACTGGTAAAATCCGACCCCGCCGCCAGACTGGCACTTGCGCCAGGCATCAGCGAGAAGTTGCTAAGGCCATCAAGAACGCCCGACATATCGCCTTGCTTCCTTTCGAAGGTGATTTCTGGGTAGAAAATAATTAGTCACCAATGAGAAAGAATTGATATGGCTACCAAACCACAAACGCCTCAAAAGGTGACAAAAAAACATTTAGCAAGAAAACAACAAGAAGAAAAGCAGATCAAAACTGCAGTTTCTGTGACTATCGTTATTTTGGCAGTGGTCGCAATCTTACTGGGTTATGTTTTGGTTGACCGCTATATCATTAAACCTAACGTTACAGTTGCAAGGGTTGGCGATACTGAGATCAAGTCCGGCGAATTTAGAAGTAGTACTATCTACTCCCGTTTGAATATGCTGAACCAGGCAACTCAATATGTCAACTTCTTTGGTGAAACTGGTAAACAATATGCCCTATCCTTGCTGCTTCAATTGCAGGACCCAACCGTCGTTGGCGAGAATGTGTTAAACCAACTTATTGACGAAGTCATCATTCGTGAAGAAGCGGCAAAGCGGAATATTACGGTAAGTGATGAAGATGTTGAGCAAGAGTTGCGGGAACAATTCCGTTTCTACCCTGAAGGCACCTACACACCGACCATCACATCCACCCCAGTTTATACCCCAACCTGGTCAGCTGCTCAACTTGCGCTGATTAACCCAACCGATACACCAGAACCTTCCGCCACCCCTACGGAAACTCCTGAAGGCTGGGTGCCCACAGCTACCGAATTACCTGAAGGTTTCCCAACCGAAATTCCAGCCACAGCCACTGTCGAACCAACCGCTGGACCGGAACCATCAGCGACACCGGTTCCCACAGATCCACCAACGCCAACACCTTTCACCGAGCGCTTGTATAACCAAGATGTCAAAGAGTACTTAGATTCTCTGTCAATTTATGGAATCACCAAAAACGATATTGAACAAATTCTCTACAACGGACTTCTGCGCGACAAACTGATGGAAGATTTGACGAAAGACCTTGAACCAGTTGAAGAACAGGTTTGGGTGCGTCATATCCTGGTGGACAGTGAAGATCTTGCCAAAGAAGTCAAAGCAAAACTTGATAGCGGTGAAGATTGGTTGGATTTGGCAATTGAATATTCAACCGACGAATCGAACAAAAACAATGGTGGCGATTTGGGCTGGATCGGTCCGGACGATAGCTATGATGCTGACTTCCTTGCCGGCGCATTTGCGTTGAACGATGAAGGTCAAATAAGTGACCCTGTTCAAAGCCAATTTGGCTGGCACCTTATTCAACTCGTGACCAAGGCAACCAACCCCGTTACCAGTTCAAAGTTCACTCAGATCAAGCAAAACTTCTTCTCAAATTGGCTTGAAGAAATTCGCGCTTCCCGCGACGACATCAAGATCGAGGATGTCTGGACAGAGTTTGCTCCAGATACCCCAGTTGTGCCTGAGGATCTCTACAACTACGTAATCAGCCCCAATACCGAGGGAAATTAAGCCTGAAACTTCATTTAGATTAAAAAATGCCGGCATTTTGCCGGCATTTTTGTTTCTTAATTATTCCTCGAATTTGCGAGCTTCCTGGCGAAGCACCCTGATGCCATAGGCTGTAGAAGGCAGACCGAGCACCTTAATTGAGCTAAGGTCTACCGAACAAAGCTTTCATCCACCTCATCCAGCCTCAGGCTGATCACCTGGCTGGCAGAATCCTTACCCATTGTCACACCATAAATCACATCAGCAGCTGAAACCGTATTACGGTTGTGAGTGATGAGAATGAACTGGGTTTCGGTTGAAAGATCTTTGAGCAGTTCAATAAAGCGACCCACGTTAGATTCATCCAGCATGGCATCCACTTCATCCAGCACACAAAATGGTGTCGGCGAGACTTTGAGCAAAGCGAAAACCAAAGCAACCGCCGTCAGGCTGCGTTCGCCGCCAGAAAGAAGGACCAAGCCTTGTTCTCTCTTGCCTGGAAGCCTTGCTTCAATTTCAATACCGCCATCAATCGGAGAGTCCTCATCCCCTAAAAGGAGCTTGGCTGAACCACCATTGAACAAGCGCGAGAACATGAGAGTGAATTCTGTGCTGACAGCATTAAAGGTTTTCAAAAACTCCGACCGCATGACCTTGTCGAGTTCTTTGATCATCTGTTCAATGTCTGCCAAAGCAGTGGTTAGATCAGCAACCTGTGTAGTCAGGCTGTCATGACGTTCTTTAACCTCCCGATATTCCTGGTCGGCTTCCATGTTGACCGTCCCAATCCTGCGGATCTGGACTTTGAGTTGTTTGATCGTTTCGGCAAGAGCTTCAGGGACCTCAGCAACCTCTGGCAGTGTATCGATGACCAGGTCGGGAAATGGCAGCGGTGCAGATTGGGTGTACTCTTTTCGATATTCCATCTCAATCAAGCTAAAATCGTCATCAATTCGAGTTTTCAGGTTCTCGAGTCGTTCTTGTTGATGGGCTAATTCCAATTGGTAGTGAATAACTTGGCGGTCTTTTTCTGTCAGCATATGTTGATTGCTGGATTCCATCTCAGAATATTGGCGGCTCTGCTTTTCAAGTTCTCTTAAAATTCCAAGTTCAGGATCGAGAAAATTGTTTTGCAGCGAGGTTATCTGAGTTTGATCGCGAGCTATGCTTTCCATCAGAATTTCTACCTGTTTTTCAATATCCGATAAGATCAATTCTTGCTCTTTTATACGAGAATGGAAATTGCTCTTGCGAACTTTGTCCGCCTCTAGTCGTCGATTTTCAGCTTCTCGTGTTTCCTGTAAGTGGTTTAGCGATTGCGTCAGCATTTGTTTCTCAGTTTCAAGATACCGAAACTGGTTTTCGATGTCCTGAGGTTGAAACTGTGCCCGTTTTTGGCGCAGTTCCTTTTGCTGGGCCTGAAGCTTGTCAATTTTTTCTTGATTCAACTTTTCCAGGGAGATGAGTTTTTCAAGGTTCTGCTTGATTCCATCCTGCGAAGTTTGGTTTTCATTTTGTTGACGTTCAATCCAGCCAGCTCTGCTCCGGTTTTTTTCGAGGGAGATGCTGGATGTCTGTAATTCTCTTGCCAGTTTGTCGCGTGCGTTCTGTTTCTGGTCGCGTTGACCTCGGTTTGAGCTGATTTTTTCTTCGGTGGCTCTGAGTTTTATAGTCAATTGGTCGATAACTTTTGCTATCTCGTTGGCAGAAGAGACGACCTGATCAAGTTCTTGGCTCAGCTCTTTAACCAGGCGAGTGTAACTGACTTTGCTACTCCGGTTCGCCTTTCCGATAATTGCGATTCCATTTTTGAGTAAGACTTCACCAGAAAGAGTGACAAAATTTAAATCGGAATGTTTTTCTTGACCAGTAAAGGCGGCTTTAATAGTATCAGTAATGACAAAATCACCTAAGAGCAAGTCGACCACAGGTCGAAGTGCTTGCTCAGTGCTCACAATTTGGCTGGCTACGATCAAGTCCTCCGACAGATTCTTAAGAACAGGTTTTGTAGACCTAAAGTCCTGGCTCAAAACGGCTACCCGATCTTCAAGTTTGCTCGAGAACTCTTCTACCAGGTTTGAACCCAGATTCTCATTTTTAATGATCAAAACATCAACAGCTTCACCCAAAGCTGCGCTAATGGCAGTCTCATATTCTTCAGGCACTTCGATGTGAGTAGCCAGATCGGTCAACTCACTCCGAAGTTTCTTCTCGCGGCTTGATTTCAGCAAACTCTTGGCACCATCAGAGAAGCCAGCCAGGCTTTCACGGCTTTGCCTGACCAATTCCAACCGGTTTTTCACTCGATTTTTTTCCAGGTCGAGTTTATGGCTGCTTTGTTGATAAGCTTCCAGTTCTTTTGAAATATTTACCCGTTCCTCAAGAACGTGGTCAGCTTCATTTTTCAACGCCTGTAATTCCGCCTCTGCGTCCTTGATCTTAAGGTTCAACTCGTTAATCACCGAATCTAACTGAGTCTTCTCCTTATCCAGTTCATTCAAATTAGTCTGGATGCCAGCCTGGCTCGATTGGAGCGTCTGCAATCGTTCACCCATTTCTTGTTTTCGCGAACGTATAACGATGGCTTCCTTTTCAACCTCGATTTGCGCTTCCCGCAAGCCGGTTTCCTCTTGCTGCAGGCTTGCTTCCTGTTCCAGGATTTTCTTCCGGGAGACGCTCAAAATTCCAAATTGTTTCTGTACAGTCTCCAATTCTTCGCGGACTTTGTCCTCATCAATTTGTCGGGTCTTAGTGTTATCTTCAGCTGCACGGATTACCTCTTCAAGGCTGGCAAGGTCATTCACAACCTGCAGCCTGGCTTTTTCTGCCGCCCTTTTTCTTTCGTCCAAAATAGCAAGGTTCTGGTTGTCACGTTGCAGTTGATCGCGCAGGTCACGCAAATCGTTCATCAGGTTATTGACTTTATTTCGCTGAGTTTCAATCTCAGTCCGTAAAGTGTTCACTTCAGCTTGTTCTTTTTCAAAGCTCTTCCGGGAAGATAGTCGTTCAAGGTCAGCCGAATTTAATTGTTGCTGAGTCTGATTTACTTCTTTCAAAGCTTTGAACCAGTGATAACCATACCATTCACGCAGACTTTGCTTAAGTGATTCCTGCACGGTTTTATACTCACCTACTTTCGCTGCCTGTTTTTCAAGGCTGCGCACCCGTGGTTTAATTTCTGTGATGATGTCAAGAGCCCTTTCGAGGTTGCGTTCTGTGGTCTCCAGTCGTCGTAGAGCTTCTTCTTTTCGGCTTTGATATAAACCGATACCTGCAGCTTCCTCAAACAACTTGCTGCGTTCATCGGGTCGAATGGAAAGAGCAGAATCGACCAAACCTTGTCCAATAATTGTGTAGGTGCGATCACTCAACCCAGTTTTTCCGAGTAATTCATTGAAATCCTTCAAGCGAACTCGTTGGTTGTTGATCAGATATTCATTTTTGCCATCACGGTAAGCCCGGCGCGTTAGTACAACTTCTGAATAATCAATGGGCAACCATTTGTCTACATTGTCGAACTTGATCGAGACCGCTGCCATGCCAGCCCGCGCGCGATTGTCAGAACCGGAATAGATCATATCTTCGGTTTTCTTGGCTCTTAACAAAGAGTAAGACTGTTCACCCAACACCCATCTGATGGAGTCAGCAACATTGGATTTTCCTGAACCATTAGGTCCGACGATCGCCGTGATCCTGGACGGGAAAACCAGGTTAGTTTCCCTGGCAAAAGTTTTATAACCCTGTAGATCTAATCCTGAAAAATTTGACTTGTTCATATAGAGGTGATATCCAATTTTTTGATACTATTCGATGCAGCATTTTTTTCTGCAAGTTGTTTTGATGATCCTCTGCCCTGAGCGATTTCCTTATTATTGATCATCGCAACAACAACAAACCGCTTATCATGATCTGGTCCATATTCATCCACCAGAACATAACCGGGAGCAGGATAACCCTGGGCTTGAGCCCATTCCTGCAATCGGCTTTTAACATCCTCTTCTGAGTGAGATCGCAAAATTTCTTCTGACTCCGATTCAAGCAGGGGGATTATGAAGTCCTTAACAGTCTGCAAACCGCATTCCAGGTGAATTACTGCAATGAGGGCTTCAAAGGCATCACATAAAATCGCGTCCCGGTTCCGCCCGCCGGCATTCGCTTCACCCCGTCCTAGCAATAAGGATGGACCGAGCTCTATCCGTCTTGCAAATGAGGAGAGTTGCTGTGTGTGCACAAGCGCAGCACGCACTTTGGTCAAAAAGCCTTCATCCTTCTCTGGAAATTTATTGTAAAGCCATTCCGCCACGATGAAACTAAGAATTGAATCGCCTAAAAACTCCAGGCGTTCGTTATCTTCGAGCACTTCTCTGTTTTCATTCAAATAGGAACGATGGGTCAGAGCCCGGGTTAGCATAAATATATTATCGAAATTTTCGGGTAAATGCTCCCGCAATTTCGCCAAAGCGTTTGGTTCAATCATTGATACTCCCTGTTGAACCGCCGATTCGTTTAGCATCGTCTTAGCGATCGATATCAAACGGATCTGCAGTTACTCTTTCACTTATTATTAGCATATTTTAGCCCATTACCGCTAAATACCAATACATTTATACCACTACTGGAATCCTTTTTCATCTTCAACCCCGAATACACCATTGCCGATGTGGGTTCAACGTAAATTCCCATCCTGGCTAACTCTAATCGGGCTGGTTCGATATCTTCTTCGGCAATCGCCAGCAAATCATCGTAACCGTCAACAAGCTCCTGCAAAATCTCTTTTCCCCTGGCAGGGTTGGTGACCATTGTCCCTTCTGCCAGGCTGCCAAGGTTGCCAGGAGTAAAGGATTCATGATTCCAGGCTGAAACAAGCGGAGAACATCGTTCTGGTTGTACTCCTATCATCCGCGGTCTGGCATCAATCCCAAGATGTTTGCAGATTGCTTTAAAGCCAAGCAAGATCCCAAAAAAGAGGGAGCCATGACCAATCGGACAATAAACTGTGCCAGGCAAGCTTCCCAGTTGCTCAAAGATTTCGAAGGCAATGGTGGCGTATCCAGCCAATCCAAAAGGCAGCATGGCGTGGCTGGCATAAACACTCTCGCTAATTTCAAGTTTTGCTAAAGCAGCCTGATGAGCGTTATCCCTGGGTCCCGCAATCGCCTCGACCCTGGCACCACAGGCAACGATCTGGTCCAGCTTGGGTCCAGCAGTCCCTGCAGGCACAAAAATTTGCGCATTTATGCCAAAACCAGAAGAATAGAGTGCCAATGATGCACCAGCATTTCCTGAGGAGTCCTCTACCACGTTCTGGATTCCACGGGCTTTCAAAAAACTGGTCACAATCGCAGAATTGCGATCCTTAAAAGAGCCGCTGGGATTCAGGCTTTCTAACTTGGCTAAAAAATCGATCCCATTGTGTTCACGCTTAACCAGAGCAGTCTGACCTTCTCCTAGGTAACATACCGGGTTGTGTTCTACCCCCATCATACTTTTGTACGTCCAGATTCCTGGAAGCGTTTGTTTTTGTTTCGGTTCATAAACCAGATCAGAAACCGTGAAGATCCCTCCACAGTCTGGGCAGACATAAGGCAAACC
>DOEX01000246.1 GCA_003532515.1 Anaerolineaceae bacterium
GCTGCAGTTGACACGTATCATCATCGTGATTTCAAATATTGGATGGTCGGTGATTGGGTGCGCGATACGTTCGAAGGTTAGACTTTGTATTTGAAACAAAATGAGCGGTTGATGAACCGCTCATTTTTTTTATTCCGCGTTCCGAATTTTGCCCCAGGCACACAGGAAACATTGAATGGGCTTTATTAATTCAGCCTTTGTATCGTCAGGTTGAAACCCGCAACCTGACCTACGATGATTTACAAGTTAGTCGAGGAAAATGAAAATTGACTATTTGGATTTTTTGGTGCGATGGAAAAGCTGACCCAGGCTAAAGGCAAGCGCAGCGACAAACAGCAATCCCAGGCTGGCAACAACGACGGCGCCAATTTCCTGTCTGCGTCTAAAAACTTGCGAGGAAACCAGGCGTTGCTTCAGGTCTTGCACAAATAGGCTATCAGGTGTGTAACGCTCAAGTTGCAGCGCAAGTTGCTGTTCGAGACCGCTAAATTCATTGTCTAAATCTTCAGCTCTTCTCATGCCGTGATCCTTTTCCTTGCATTAATAAACCCCTTGCCAACTCACAGGATACGGGAATCATTGATGTTTTTAGCACGATCCTTCAATTCCACCAGGGTGCGGTGGTAGAGGCTTTTGATCGCTCCTTCGGTCTTACCAAAAATTTGACCAATTTCTTCATTGGAAAGTTTTTGAACATATTTAAGAACGATCAATTCCCGTTTTTGCGGGGAGAGGTCATTGACCAATCTCATTAGAAAAGCGTTTTCTTGATCAGTCTCCATTAGGTGTTCTGGTGAGCTGCTTCTGTTTGTATCTACGACCACAAGGTTCTCGATCGAAATTTCCTGCATTTTTGACCGGTCGCGATGATAATTTGCAACCAGGTTATGGGCAATGCGGTATAACCATGCCGAAAATGGCAGTCCCATATGACGATAGCCACCAATATTCCTCAGTGCTTTGAAGAATACTTTGGCGGTCAGGTCTTCAGCATCACCAGCACCACCAACTCGAAAATAGATGTAATTATATATTCGGTCAACATAGCGTTCATACAGCAAACCAAAGGCCTCCGGGTCGGTTTTGGCGGCATTGATCAGAGCAACTTCTTCAATCAGATCGCTTTTCTCTTCAGGCATTCTCTGATTATAGTACAGGCTGTGTCTTTGCAAAAATTGGACATAGAGTCCGCTTATCGTCCGAATTATTTTATGTCCGAATTATTTTAGAAGAATGGCGATAAATAAGGTACAATTAAAATGATGGCGAAGTTAGCGATGACCTTGAATGCAGACTACGGTCGCGTCACTGTGGTCCAGGTATTTTTGTATCCTTTACCAAGCCCATTCTCCCGAAATAATGACAATTTAATACAAAACCTCTGCTTGCGGGTAGAGAGATCATCATCACCTGAGGTAATTCTATGAGCGACTATTTGTTTGAAAAACGTGTTGAAGATTATGATCCCAATGTAAAAGGTCTGGTAGATTTTGAAACCGAACGCCAGGCACGGCGTTTGATCATGATTCCAAGTGAAAGCATCGCTCCAAAAGCAGTGCGAGACCTGCTGGCATCGACTTTCACGAATATCTATGCCGAAGGTTATCCGCGCCCTGAAACGCGTTACCAGGACGAAGCCACTATTATGGACTATGCTCTACAGCTGGGTCGCTATCGCCGGCATAGTGATGGTCGTTACTACAAAGGCGTGGAATATGTCGATATGGTCGAAGCACTCGCTCGCCGGCGGGCAGCCGAACTTTTTGCAGCCAACGACCTGATCCCTGACGATCTTTGGGTCAATGTTCAACCTCTTTCCGGCGCACCTGCCAACGCCGCTGTTTATACCGCCCTGATCAAACCAGGAGATCCAATTTTGGGCATGGATCTGCTGCACGGCGGTCACCTGACCCATGGTTCACCGGTCAATCGTTCTGGTTTGTTTTACGATGCGCATTCTTATACGGTCGATCCGAAGACCCAGCAACTTGACTATGATGAGATCCTAAAAATTGCTAAAGAAGTTAAGCCAAAAGTCATCATCGCCGGCTACACTTCCTACCCTTGGATCCCGGACTGGCAGAAATTCCGTGAAATCGCGGACGAAGTTGGTGCCTGGTTGCTGGCAGATGTTTCNNACCCTCTGCGGTCCTCGTGGTGCTGTGGTTATTTGCCATGACCGGGAACTGGGTGAGCAAATCGACAAAGGTATCTTCCCCGGAGAGCAAGGCGGACCGCATGTCAACACGATTGCAGCCATGGCGCTCACCTTCAAACTTGCCACCACCAACCAGTTCATCGAATTACAAGAGCAGACCCTCAAGAATGCCAAAGCGCTATCAGATGCGTTTAAAGAGTTAGGTGTAAAGGTTCCTTACGGCGGTACTGACAGCCACATGTGCTTGATCGACTGCAAGTCTTACAAAAGCCCTGACGGTGTTCCATTAAACGGCGACCTGGGCGCGCGGATTCTGGACCTGGCTGGCATCGTAGTCAACAGAAACACAATTCCCGGTGACAAATCAGCTCTTCGCTCGACTGGTATCCGCATGGGCGCCACCTGGCTGACCCAACGTGGTTTCAAGGAAGCCGACTTCCGCTCAATTGCAGGTCTGATTGATCGTTTATTCAAAGCCACCACCCCCTACTACATGATTGGACGCACTGGCAATAAAACTCGAGCCAAGGTCGATTTTGAACAGCTCATTCGCATCAATAGTGCAGTACGCACTATGGCAGATGCTAAACCAGGCATCGACGAGATCCAGCAATTACACGGCTTCCCGCATTATTTTTATCTCGAGGACCATCCGCGCTCAGGTTTTGGTGCCTTGGAGATGACCGGTGAAACCGTACGGGCATTCCTGAACCTGACAATGACCAGCGATGTGGAAGCACTCAAGCCAGGTGATTCCCAGAACACCAAGATGCACACCACCTCCGGAGAAATTGAAGGCGTGCTGACCTGCAAGTCAGATTATCGCTTCATCCTGACTGTACCAGCCGACAAATTAGGACTGGCTGGGTTGTGGATTGTAGGACTTTCCACTGGTTTCATTTATTACGATGAGGACCTGACCCAAAGAATCCCTGGTCCGATTTCAATCAATAAAGCTGACCCGGTTTGGATAAAACCAGAAGGTGACCCCATTGATCATTACAAACCTTACTTCGTGGGCATGCCGAAAGATGTAAGTTTCGAACCCCGCCCTGACTTCGTATGGAACGAGCCCGTTGATGCTCCTGTCAAACGCACCCGGCTTTATGACACGCACGTTGCCTTAGGCGCCAAGATGACTCCTTTTGCTGGTTGGGATATGCCGCTCTGGTATACCTCGGTGCTGCAAGAACACCTGGCAACCCGCCAGGCAGCTGGGTTGTTTGACGTAACGCACATGGGTGTCTTTATGGCAGAAGGTCCGGACGCAGCCGTCTTCCTTGATTCGGTCTGCGGCAACGACGTTCTCTTCCGCGAAGTTGGCGAATCGGTCTATACCCACTTCATGGACCCAGATGCCAACGTGATTGACGACCTGATCATTTACCGGATTGCCAAAGAAAAATACTTGCTGGTAGTCAATGCTGCTAATGAGGATAAAGACTGGGCGTGGTTAAATGCTGTTAAAGACGGTGAAGTCGTGGTTGACCGGGATCGCCCCTGGGTGACCATTTTTGGTCGAAACGTAATTTTGCGCAACCTGAAAGACCCGAAAGAAGGGAAAGACATGCTGGTCGATATTGCGCTGCAAGGACCCCTCAGCCGCGAGATTCTGTGCGCGATTGCTGAACCGGCAGAACAACGCAAAATCCGCCGCCTGAATCGCAACCAACTCTGCCAGAGCGTTGTCGGAGACGTCAATGTGATCGTCTCACGCACCGGCTATACTGGCGAAAAGATGTCTTTTGAGCTTTTTGTCCACCCTGACGACGCTGTTCGCTTCTGGAATGCCATTATGGAAGCCGGTACCCCCATGGGAATGCTGCCCAACGGTCTGGGCGCGCGAGATTCGCTGCGCACCGAAGCCGGTCTGCCCTTGTATGGGCACGAAATGGGCGGCGATATGAATCTGACCATCGGCGAGGCTGGGTTCCTGCCCTTCCTGAAGTTGAATTCTGTCTGGTTTATTGGCAGGGATGCCTTTGTAAAACGTGAAGCGGAACGCACCGGTGTGGTCGCACGCTTCACTTTTGATGAAAAAGCTGTGCGCATGGCTCACCATGGTGACCCGGTCTGCGACCTGAAGGGACGCATGATTGGCAAAGTCACCAGCTGTGCAATCGATAGTGATGGTTTCCTGACTGGTCAGGCATTTATTGATAGAAAAGCTGCAGTCGAAGGCACCAAGATTTTCATTTTCCAAAACGCGCCTAACTGGAGGCAAAATCCACCCGCTCAACTCACCCCTGGCGATCGGGTAGCTCTCCCTGGCGCGGCAACAATTGTAAGCCGATATATGAAATAGACAGAACAAAAAAAGGAGAGTAAATATATGCCAACACCCTGGGAACTTCGTTTCGCCAACCGTACTCAAAGGATGAAGAGCTCCTTCATCCGCGAACTACTGAAAGTGACCAATCAGCCGGATGTGATTTCGTTTGGAGGTGGGTTTCCTGCTTCTGAACTCTTCCCAATAGAAGAGATGAAAGCTGCATGCAATAAGGTTTTGACTGAAAACGGAAGAAAAGCCCTGCAATACTCGCCTACTGAAGGCTACGACCCACTTCGTCAGTGGATTGCAGACGATGTGAACAAACATGATCTCGGTGTGACCAAAGACAACATTTTGATCACGACCGGCTCCCAACAAGCCCTCGATTTTGTTGGACGAATCTTTATCAACAATGGTGACCGCGTTCTGACTGAATCGCCTACTTATCTCGGCGCCATCCAGGCATGGAACACCTATGGACCTACTTATGTAACTGCTGACACTGATGAAGATGGCCTGGTGACAGACAACCTGGAAGGGCTCATCAAGCAAAACATCAAGTTCATGTACGTTCTCCCTAACTTCCATAACCCTTTGGGGGTGACAATACCGCTGGAACGCCGTGAGAAATTGATTGAGCTGGCGAGTAAATATGGTGTGCCATTAATCGAGGATGATCCTTACGGAAAATTACTGTTCGAGGGCGAGCCTATTACCCCGATTGCGGCTTTGGACGCGAAATACCACCATTGCAGCAAGGGAAATTTTGAAGGTAATGTCATTTATACCAGCACCTTTTCCAAAATTTTGGCTCCTGGTCTTCGCATTGGTTGGGTGATCGGACCGGCTGAGGTTATTAAACGCATGGTTCACGCCAAGCAAGGTGCCGATCTGCAGTGTTCAACTTTTGATCAGTATGTCGCTTATGAAATGGCAAGTGCTGAGTGGCTGCCGGAGCATATTGAGACGATCAAGCGGGTTTATAAGGAACGGCGCGATGCCATGCTGCAAGCTTTCCAAGATTACATGCCGGAAGGCACTACCTGGACTATTCCCCAGGGCGGATTGTTCCTCTGGCTGCGTATGCCAGAAGGCTGTGACAGCCTGGAACTATTCCCCAAGGCAGTAGAAGAGAAGGTGGCTTATGTTCCTGGCGAGCCTTTCTATCCTAATGGTGGTCCAATGAATACAATGCGATTGAACTTCTCAGCCACCAACCCGGAGAAAATCCGGGAAGGCATCCGACGATTGTCGATAATGATCAAGAAGTCAATGACAGAGAAATAGCGTTTTAGCGATCAAAGATAAAGGCTGCTTATAATAAGCAGCCTTTTTTTCTATTGAGTGAGCGATCGTGCCTATCTCTGCCACATGGAAAAATCGGTCAAGATCGATCCTCCAATAAATTCCCTAAGCAAGGAATTATCGGGCACAAACTCCGTGGAAGTCGGGAGGAACCATTCCAAGAACTTCAACAAGCGTTTGGCTTCAATGTGTTCCATTGAGCCAAAACTAACCTGGCGCAAGAGCGGCTCCACTAAAGGTTTTAAGGTTGAAATCTCATATGCCAGGGCGGAATTGAACATAACATCAGCATTCTCCTGGTAAGGGAAGATGTGTTGTTTTTCGCCCATCCGCACAGATTCCCAGCGTGCAATCGTCTGGCTGGCACTGTAACCACGGTCTCGTGCGTCGCGTACGATGCGCCTGATCATGCGGGTATCGGTGGTTGAAATGCGATTGTGACGGTCAAGGTTCAGTTGGGTGAGACAGGAAATATAAATCCTGAAAGTGTTTGCAGGGTCGATATCACGCAGGAGGTTGGGATTCAATCCGTGAATTCCCTCGACAATGACGATATCTCCATGGTGCAATTTAGCGACCTTGCCATCTACGCTCATACCGGTAATAAAATTGTAATGTGGTAGTTGCACTTCCTGACCAGCCACCAAAGCCTTTACATCGTGATTCAAACGGTCCAAATCCATAGCGCGTAAGGATTCGTAATCCTTGCTGCCATTCGGCAAGAGCGGAGTTTTATCGCGATCCACAAAGAAGTTGTCCATCTCCAATGCAAAGGGGTTGATCCCCCTGGCGACCAATTGGATACTGAGTCTTTTCGAGAAGGTGGTCTTGCCAGATGAGCTGGGACCCGCAATCAAAATAACCCCAATCTTGTCATGATTCTGATAAATTTGATCTGCAATTTGTGAAATCTGCATCTCATGCAGCGCTTCAGACACCAGGATTACCTCGTCAATGTGCCCGGTCTGGATCGCATCGTTAAGAGCACCCACCGATGGAATCCCCAGCTTATTTAACCAATCGCCATAATCTTTGAAGGTTTTCAGAAGTGTCGGGAATTTTCCCAACGGCTCGATGAGATTAGAGGTGTGGCGGCGGGGAAAGCGAAGGACAAAGCCTTCTTCAACCAGATCCAGCGCAAAGTGCTTCAGATATCGGGAGGAAGGCACCATGTAACCATGGTGGTAATCGCGCACGCTGTTGGCACGATAGAGCACCAGGTCTGGTCGCTGGCGATACTTGAGCAGGCTAACCTTGTCGGTCTCACCCGTTGCTGTGAAGTATTCGATGGCTTCCTGCAGAGGAACGGTTTCGCGTACGAAGGGAATATCATCCTCAACCAGTTTTTGCATGGTAGTACCAAGCAGGTCCACTTCAGCCTGACCAAAAGGACTCACATTGTGGATCTGGCAGTGGTAACCGCCCGAAGAGACGGAGTGATCGATGGTCAAAAGACCATCCGGAAAACAATGTTTGAAAGCGACTTCGAGTAAGAACACCAACGAACGGCGATAAATGCGAGCACCATCAGCATCTGACATGGTTATCAGGCTGGCAACTCCATCATGTTGTAAAGGAAAGGTCAGCTCCCGCAAAGACCCGTCAAGGACCACGCCAACAATTAGAGGCTGCTGGCTATCCTGGATAAGATTGATGAATTCTTCCAGTTTCGCGCCACGCCTTCCAGTGATGATGCGTCCGTCATCGAGGGTCAATTCAACATCAGATCTGGGGTTTGAAGTCAGGTGAAAGGTTTCTGTCATGATTCTCTCTTAATTTTCTACCAGGATCACAGGCACAATGGCAAAATCGTCCGGACCCTTACCGTCCACAGGAGAAGCCGAGGAAGGATAGGTGCCCAAAGCTGTTTGTTGGTCAGTTTCTGCGCCTTCGGGAATGAGCAGGTCAATAATGCGGGTGTGGTTGTTGTCTGCAGGAGCACCACCGAAGCGATACGCTTCAGATTTCAGGCTGATGTCACGCACGCGCCAGACACCAGCCGCCGGGTAGCCTTCTTGTCCGAGCAAAGCAACTGCATATGCCCATGTGGCTGGCTCACCTTCGCCAAAGAATTCCACCGGCACACTGGCAACAATGGCATTTTGGCTGTTATCGACATAGACTTTCATTGCGCTGGTTGCTTCGGTGAAATTGACCGGCAAGCCATCTGCATCCAGGACAACCACCTGTGGTGTCCAGCCTTCGATCCAAAGGGCAATGTCCCAGCCGTTATCAGCAACCAGAGCGGCATTGCGACCAGGCAAGAGCATGCGAGCGCCGGTTGCAGAACCAGGGTCTTTATCTATGTATACATCCAGGGACTGGACTGAAAAGCCGGAGGGCGAGCCCCAGCCATTGGCGATCTCTGCCTTGATGCCAAAGGTGAAGTACAAATTGGCACCATCGCTGGAAAGGTCGAAGAAAGTCAGGTCAAAATCGCCTGCTTTAAAGACACCGTCGGTCGGGTAAGTATAGGTTCCAGGTCCAAAGTCGTCGCCTTCAGGGTCTTCGATCCGCAAAAGAGAGGTGAGCGG
>DOEX01000184.1 GCA_003532515.1 Anaerolineaceae bacterium
CCTTGAGTACTTCATGATAATCAGGCTGCAGGGCGTAGGCAGCGATCCTGCCTTTCGATTTGATCGTGCCGGTGTCCCCTCGATTGATCGTGCCGGTGTCCCCTCGATTGATCGTGCCGGTGTCCTCACCGAGCACGCAATCTGACCGCAGGTCTCCACCAGACCCAATTTCGAGCACGCGATTTGATCGAAGGTCTCCATCAGACCCAATTTCATGCATGCGCTCCGTCTGCAGGTCTCCCGGTGGAGGGTAACTCGATAACAAACTGATAATCGTCCTGCAGGAGGGCAGCAGCTTTCTCGGTTCAGAGCGCGCTTCCAGCGCACGCTGACTGGCAAGGTAGTCCATCCCCGCCTGCTGACCTTTCTCTATCCAATCCTGATATCGTTGTAAACCAGGCACAGGAAAGACCGACGTGAACCCTACATCAACAAAGCCGAGGCTTATTGCCCCGGCTTTGATCTTTTCTTTCAGAGACATTTCGTCCTGTTGATAAAACTATTTGATATTGTATTGGAAGTAAAAGTACCCAAAGGGCACGTTGCTGGCATTCACGATGTTCCAGTTGCTCTTCGCCACTCCAACTGTCTGAGGGGCAGTGAAGTTCATGGTGAATTGAATACTCATGGTTGGCGGAACTTCGGTGGGCATCTTGAACGTGTTTTGGGTAATGCCAAAATTATTCCCATCAACAAACTGGATGTAATAATCCGTTGTCCAGGTGGTTGTACCCGTATTCATCAAGGTAACCACAACCTGGAATTTGGCACCAGCAAGAATCTCAGAATCGTCGGCAGGGGCACTGCGAGTCCAGACTCCGGCATCAATTCCTCCAGAAGCTGTCGGGGCTGCTGTTGTCGTTGTTGCCTGGGGCGAAGGCGTGGTACCTAAGGCTGCAGTTGGCACAACCGTTGTAAGCGTCGCTGTGGCGGTGGGAGCAGTTGTGGCAGTTGGCACGGGGGTATCCGTGGGGCGTGCGATGGCAGTCTTGGTGAACTGGACCGCAACCGTTTGGGCTACGTTGGTTTGTCGGGCTTCTTCAGCCAGCGGATCTTCTTTTGGTCGGCATCCTGAGATTGCGACCATGATTACAAGCCCAATCAGTAGGACAACTCTAATCTTCTTTGTATCCATCATTCCACCTTTCACGAGACGGAAAATAAATCTTTAGTAATTGTGACGGCTAATTTCTGATTTGTCAAGTTGACCTGATTCAGGGTTTGATTTCGGGCTTAAGCAAATGGATAACATCTCCGGAAGGTGAGCCGTTCGCTTTCAGAAGCAGCACAATTTTCACCTGCTTTCCACCAAGGGAACCAAGGTCGACGTCAAGTCGTTGAAATTGTAAATCGTGAATTTCGCTCCAGGCAGCCAACTCCCGCAGGTTGCCAGATGAATCCTCATAATTTAGACTGAATTTGACATCGCAGGCTGTATTTCCACGCATGCAGCCTAGAACTGCGGTAAACCTGGCATTGGCAGGTATTGTCATTGCTGGGAAGCTGCCTTGGAGGTAAGAGTCATCAGCATTGTAAAGCCCCAGCCAGAGGGCTGTCTCATCATCCTGGGAGCCATTTTCGAGGATCGGGCGGTTATCGGAATAGACATAACCACCTGCATCGCCGGGCTGACCCGGGCAATTCAATTTTCCCGTAGGGCTGGTCCAGGTGGCTGAACAATAGGAGTCAGCCAGGTTGATGCTGTCTCCCCGCACTTGAATTTCTACCCAAAAAGTCGCGTCTTCATTGCGGAATGCAAAAATCACTCCTTCTGAGGTGCGAAGCTTGAATTCTGCCCGATACCCTCCCGGCCCGTTGGGGACGACAAACGGAACCGTAATAGTCACCGTTTCGCCAGGTGCGATGGCTTTATCACTTATGGGTTGGCTGGCAGGCGCCCCCATGGCACTACCCCAGACGTAAACCACGTTATAGCCGGTTGTCCAGGTGCAGGTACCTTCATTCTTGAGCGTCCAGGTCTTGGTGAAAGCCGTACCAGGGTAAAACTGGCTGCCATCAGGGATAGTCTCACTTACAAAACCAGCCAGGTTGCAATTTTGATCGGTTCCCGGAACAGCCGCGGTTCCGGTCGGCTCAGTAGTAGGGTTTTGCGTTTCCGTCGGGTTGGGTTCGGGGCTAGGCTCAACCGGTTGGGGTGTGGGTGTCGCCAGCATAACTGCCTGGGAGGTGGCTGTCTGGGCAGCCATCTCGGTGGCAACGATGGATGTTGTCATGGCTTCGATGGTACTGGCAGCAGAGGTGCGGATGATATCAAGCTGATCCACAGGGGTCGGGCTGGGCTGACCACCAGTGCAGGTTGCCAGCAGGAAGATCGCTCCAAGTATAAGCATTGTAAAGAACCATTTCTTCATGCTTTCTCCCTTAACCTTTTACCGTCCGAAAACAATCGTTTTGAAAAAGGTCCTCATGTTAAACTTTTCTCCGCTTAGAAGTGTCTGAGAGCTAAAGAGGTTGGAAACTCCGCGCACCACGAAGAAACCTGTCGCAATCAATATCGCAAAGGAAAGCGCAAGCTGCCAGATAGGCACCATGCCAATCGCGAGCCTTGTCATCATCACTACCGAAGAAGTAAGAGGAAAGATGCTCAGGAAGACACTGATAAACGAATTGGGCTCTCCAATTAACTGGTTGATGATCAGGAAGATAAAGATCAGGGGCAATGTCAGAATGAACGAAGAACTATTCCCCTCACGCAGGTTCGGTGCCAGCGCTCCAATACCCGCCATCAGGCTGCCATACAAGAAGAACCCCAGGATGAAATATGGGATACCCAGGATCAAGACCTGACTCGGAAGGCTGATTCCTTGCAGGAAGGCAAGGCTTTGACCACCCACATTCATGATGATTGCCACTGCACCACCCCAGGCTAACATCTGTAGAAGGCTGGCAGCGCCATAACCCAGGAGCTTACCAAAGAACAGTTCCATCGGGCTGACCGAGGTCAGCATGATCTCGATGGTTTTGTTTTCCTTATCTTTTCCAACCGCATTGATCATAAAACTGGAACTGATCAGGATCAACATGTAGAATAGCATTATGGTGGCGTAAGGCACTACAAAGGTTGCGACAGAGCCCTGGTCGCGTGTATCAGCAGTTTCAGAATTCAGATATTCATACGAGTAGTTCACCGGGTTGGTGTAACGCAGGTACAGGTCCTGGTTGCTCCCCATCAGGTTGTAGTTGATAAGCTCGTCCAGTGCGCCTTGTTGAACGATTTCCGTGACAACATTGATTTCTGGTTTAACATAGAGGACTTTCCCACTTTCAAGATAGTCAGGGGCGATCACAAAAAAACCTTCCAGCTGGTTTGCGGACGTACGCTGTCTGGCTGTGTCTTCGTCCGACACCTCGACCAAAGCGCCATAGGTGAGCCAGTCCGGATAGTCTTTGACGATTCCACTCTGATCCACAATACCAATAGGCAGCGGGTTGGCAACTTCATTTGTAAATATTTGCCCAATGTTTTGCGTTTGATCGTCGTTCAGCAGCCCAAGCACGAAGAACAACAAACTGGGAATCAACGGGACCAGGATAACAGTGAGGAGAAATGAGCGCCTGGTGACGAGATTAAGAAATTCGAATTTGAAAACTTTTCCCAGATTAGCCATTTATTACCTCCTTGATAAAGAGGTCGCGCAGTTTAAGCTTCTTGTGGTATTCAAGCAAACCCCGGCGAAAAGCCTTGCCGGAAAGCCAGAAAACCAGGACAACTGAAACAATCAGGATCACAAAAGCCGTCACGATTTCCCAGGCTGGAACAGACGTGAATGCCATTCGCAGACTGAGCGAGAAAGTTGCGCTCAAAGGGAAAAAGCTTAGCACCCGCGGGATGGTTCCGTTCGGATTCGTGAGAAAGGCTTGGAAGAAGTAGAAGGGCAGCATGGTTGGTACGATCAAAAGACTGTTGACCGACTGACCTTCTTCCAGGGTGCTCATGAGTGCTCCAATGATCGCTAACAGCCCAGCTACCATGATGAACGAAAGTATGAGCAGCGAAAAGCTGATCGCCAGGTAGCCTGCAGAGAGGTTCAGGTCATCGATGAAAGGTATCTGGTCTCTGTAAATCAACAAACCAATCGACAGAATCAGAACCCAGACTAAAATTTGGGTAAAACCGACTCCCAGGTTTCCGATGATCTTGCCGATCATCAACTGGTTGGGTGTCATCGAGGTGATCATGATCTCCATGGTGCGGTTTTGTTTTTCTTCGACGAGCGACTGCAAGAGGTAACCACCGCAGGTCATCACCATTATGAAATAGAGAATACCGATCGCCAGGGGCACAATTATGTGGTGCCAATCAGCGCCATCCGAGCTTTGGCTCCCGTCCAACGATTGCAGAGAGATCTGGCTGCCTTCTTCGATGCGGTCCAGATTTGGAACATGCTCCTGGAGCATCAAATTCTGCCGAAGCAACCCATTAATCTCACCAGTAACTTCCGATCCAGGTAGTTTGTTCGAGTAATAGGTCACGCTATAAGTAGACTGGTAGCCCGCAGGAATGACGACAAAGCCTTGCAGGGTACCATTTTCTGTATCAGTGCGTGCGCTTTCCTCATCAGTATAAGGGATGAGCCTGATGAAAATTTCCATAAAGCCTACCTTTTCAGGCACTTCCTGCGGCTGAGTGATCAGATTTGCCTGGTCAATATAACCTACAGGTTCAGAGTCGAAAGAAAAGTAGCTGAACAGCATGGAAACCCCCATGATTAGCAAAAAACCAACAGGTATGCCCAACAGAGCGATCCAAAAGCGGCGTTTTCCTACGTGATGTGTGTACTCGTATCTAGCGACGTCAATTATCTTCTTCATTGCCGTTCCTGCCTTCTTTAACCACTTGGATAAAGATTTCATCCAAAGTTGGCGTGGCTAT
>DOEX01000138.1 GCA_003532515.1 Anaerolineaceae bacterium
ATTATTCCTACCTCAACAATCAAGACATTGTCGATACCTACGCGCAGCTCTTGACTACTGAAGAATTACTCTTTCAGGCATCTGAAGCCCTTGGATTTCCAGTTCGTAAGGGGCAAGCAACAGCTAAACAGGTTGATGACACAAAGTTTGTGGTCCTGACTGTCAAAGATCCTGATCCCTTCAAAGCTGCAACTATTGCTAATGGATTAGTTTCAATCATGATTTCTCAGAATGAAAATCTTCAGTCGGTACAATTTGCGGCAGCTGAAAAGAACCTGCAAGATCGTATTGACCAGGCTGAAGAGCAAATTGCCACTTTGGAAACGCAAATCTCTCAAATTTCTGATGAAATGTTGCAGAGCCAAATTGAGAGCGTCCAGTTGCAGATGGATGACGTCCAGGCACAAGTCAACAACCTGAAGACCGATATGGCTCAAATTTACCCTGGGTCACTTGCAGTAGAAAACATTGCTGACCTTAAGTCACTTACAGAAGACCTTGAGTCACTTACAGAAGAAGAAATTGCTCAACTGACTGCGTATCAAACCAAGCTGGACGAAATTACACCTATTCTGGAGCTCTACCAGGAGATTTACACTGAGTTGGTCGTCCTTGGACAAACTACTGGCGCTTCTAACCAAAACCCAACCGACCTTGATCGTCTGAAAACAACCCTAAACCTATATCAACAGATTTATATCAGCAGCATTAACAACCTGGAAACACTTAAATTAGCAAAAGCCCAAAACACGCCTACAGTGATGCAAGTTGAAACTGCGGCAAAACCCACCGTTCCGATCTCTCCCAAGCCGACTGAAACTGCCTTGCTTGGTGCTGCAATTGGTCTGTTGATCACGGCTGCCATTGTATTCCTGATCGAGTTTTTGGACGATACACTAAAAACACCAGATGAAATCAAGGCGATATTAGAAGTTCCAGTTATTGGCTTCATTGGTGAATTAAAACAAAGTTCCAAAAAAGGGGAAGATGCCCTTGGCGTATACGTTGCGAAGAATCCGCGTTCACCAGTCGCAGAGGCTTTCCGTTCTTTGCGTACCAACCTGGAATACTCTTCAGTAGACAATCCTGTGAAGACCGTCCTGGTGACCAGCTCAAGGGAATCCGAAGGCAAATCCACCATTGCAGCCAACCTTGCTATTGTTGAAGCCCAAAGTGGTAAGGCTGTAGTGATAGTCGATGCAGATATGCGACGCCCGAAGGTGCACCTCCAGTTTAGTAAGCCAAATCGGATGGGGTTGAGCGATGTTGTGACCGGTAAACTTGGAATCGATGATGTACTTAAGACCTACGACCAGGTCGAAAACCTTTCAATCATCACTTGCGGAACGATCCCCCCCAACCCTGCCGAACTACTTGGCAGCGAAAGGATGTCGCAGACACTAAAAGACCTCAAAATGCGCTTCGATGTCATCATTCTCGACACTCCACCCATGATCGTTTCTGATGCCCAAATTCTCTCTTCGAAAGTTGATGGTCTTGTTTACGTTGTCATTCCTGGTCAGACCAGGGCAATTACAGCAATGAGACCTTTGGAAGAGTTGCGAAGAATTGAATCTAAAGTACTCGGTGTCGTCGCGAACAAGATTCCCAGGAACCGCGATTATTATTATGGTGGTTATAACTACTACTCGCCCTATAGTAATCATTACTCTTACCATACTGAATCCATAGTTCCAAACTCTGAAATTGATATGGATAGTAAAAAAGTAACCCCGCTCGGCTCAGTTTTTGAGAAATACCAACGCAGGGATGCGGATAAACAAAATTAAGCTTCCAGTAAGTCAAAGGAAACCAAACCTCGTGCCGAGAATCGTTTTTGTCTGTACCAAGAATCAATTCCGCTCTCCGCTTGCAGCCGAAATGTTAAAACATGAGTTGGCTACACGCAATATGCCCGGTGAATGGATTGTTGATAGCGCTGGCTCCTGGGTTGCCGATTTAGCCCCTGCTACTCCTGAAGCGTTGATTGAAGCCGAAAAAAGAGGTCTTGACCTCAGCGCGCACACTTCAAAAGGAATCGAGGGCATTCATCGGGAACAGATTGATTTGTTTTTGGTAATGGAACAAGGTCAAAAAGAATCAATCCTGCTCAATTTTCCAAAATTGAGTAAGAGAACCTATCTGCTAAGCGAACTTACAGGATTGTCCTTCAGCATCCCAGACCCCTACGTCACTGGAGAATCGTACAGCGAAATCGCATTGGAAATTGAATCGTTGATTCATAACAACGTCGAGAAAATTATTGCCCTTGCATACGGAATTGCCCATCCATAACTGATCATTAAATTTATCGAAGAACGAACTCATTGAATAAACCTGGCAGGGATATCCTGACTTTCATCAATTAAAATCCCCAAAAGTTTTTAGTAAGTACAGATCCTGGATTTACCTTCCCGAAAACAATAACAGAGAAATTTGACAAAGAATCACCCACCAAGCAAGTGGTTCTTTGTCTCGATTACTACGCATTCTGGACTGCTTTACGGCAAAAAATCAGTACCCCTTTCGATTACCATTTTTTCTTGTTGCAAATTGCTAATATTGTAGCTTATGTTCTGTGTAATGATGTTAGCGTTGTGAATCCGCATCCCATCAGATCGCCAAGAGAAGGCTGGGGAGGGCTAGGAGAGCTGGAGGTCGTACCATTTTTTTACGCGGGGTAATGATGAGATCCCAGGATTTTTCTGTTTCGGAGGTGTTGTCCATAATTGATTTCAATTTTACTGACAGAGGACGGGGCCGGAGGATAGAAGAGAAAAGGCAGGAAATTGGATAAAATTCCAATGAATTTAGCATTCGCATGTTAACTAGAGGCTACCAATGCTCAGACGGGGGACCGGTCAATGTTTGCTTTCAGCTTTCAGCTTGGAGCTTTTAGCTGATCTTGCGGCCCCCCTTCACGCATCTATTATTCAGTTCACATTTAAGTTATTTTGCTAGCATAACTCCTTATCATCTATCCAACGATAGTCATCACCCCGGGTGGATACGGTTTCACCAAAGGAATCCTTCGGCAGAAGAACACGACCTCGGCTAGAAGAATATGTTCGCTTGGAGAAACGCAAGTCATCAGCACCACAGTTCTCACAGCGAGTGTCAACGATTTCTCGATAGTTTCGATAAACCCGCAGTATTCCACCACATTTAGGGCAGGCATAACGCTCCAGGATGGTAGGGTTGCGACTAGCTAATCCATAGGGAGGGATATCCCCAATAACCTTGCTGCCGGCGCGGATCAGGACATGACGCCCAATGTGCACGCCACCGATAATCTCGGCACCCACCCCAATCCGGCAGTTGTGTTCAATGATCGTCTCTTGATCTGCCAGGTCGTTATCCTCCCTGAGCAATCCAACGACGACATCGTGAGCAATATAGGTGCCTTCGCCGATGTGAAGGGGTCCTACCAGGGTCACATTTTCACGTACGTTGACATGAGGGTCAAGCGTGACCCTGCCGAAGATGGTCACGTTTTGGCATAGTGTAACGTTCATCTTGAGTGTGGTTTCTAAGCTGATCTCGCATCCGGGATCAATGCGGCTGGTTTCATCGACGACAGCGCCTTCAATAACCTTTGCCTGGGAATAATTTGGGTTCAAGGGTGTGGGGTATATCATGGTTTGCTTATCTCCTTATAAATAGAACGTTTGTTCTATTATAGAAGATATGTAGGGAAAATGCAAGAGGGAGCCACTAGCTGATAGGTGATGGGTGGTAGGAAAAAGAAGGTGGTAGGTGGTAGAGGGTAGATAGTAGTTTGTAGTGTGTAGAGGGTAGGTAAGTAATAAAAACACCTTGAGCGGATAAGTCTACTTTAATCCAGGTTACTCTCTAGGCTGATAACCTTTCATTCAAAGAATTAACCAGAGCTTTTAACATTTTAGCAATTTCACTGGATTTCTGTTCGTGATCTGAAAATTGCGCGGGTGTAATCCATTTCCTGCGGAGGAATATTTCCAGCAAGGTTAAAGTCTCATAGAGTGAACCACGGGAAATATACAAAAATCGGATAAATTCCTTTTTGGACTCTCTTCCACTTCCCTCAGCAATATTTAATGGAACAGAAGTAACTGCGGCTTCAAGCTGTTCAATTAAGCGATAGTGCTTACGGTTTGTATCTAGATCTTCAACAAGTGCAATCACTGAGTCGGCAAAGTCCATACTTTTTTGCCAGACGAGTAAGTTCTTATAAGCGGATTGTATGTTTTCAGTGGTCATAGGATAGTTTGTAGTGGGTAGAATGTTGCAAGTGGTGGGTAGGGTATAGTGAGTAAAGGGTAGTATGTATTGGGTAGGAAAACACTTGCAACTCTTTCCTACCAACTACCAACTCAGGCTACGAATTCCTAAACTGTATCTATAAAAGTTTTTTCCACCCGGTTGAATATTACAACACCAATAAACAATACTACTAGCATAAAGGCAAATGAATAGCCAAGTCCCAGCCAGGAAGCTTGCCCTGCGCCAAGGAAACCTGCCCGGAAGGTCTCGATGATGGGGGAGATCGGGTTGATATCCGCCAGCCAACGAAAACGCTCTGGAATGGTAGAGACGGGATAAATCACAGGGGTGGCGTACATCCATAAGCCGACACCAAAACCCACAAGGTAACTCAGATCGCGATACTTGGTGGTGAGGGAGGAGATGATGATGCCAAAACCCAATCCCAAACCTGCCATTAAGAGAATAAGAAGTGGGAGTGTGAACGCCCAAGTTGTAAAAAATACGGCTGAACCTCTCAAATAAAAATACAAGAAGAAACCGAGGAAGAATACGAGTTGAATCGCAAAACTGATCAGGTTTGAGATGACGATTGAAATGGGTGTGACAAGGCGCGGAAAGTAGACCTTTCCGAAAATGCCCGCGTTGGATGTAAAGGTGGTTGAAGTGCCATTGAGGCAGCCAGAAAAGTAGTGCCACATGACCGTTCCGGACATATAGAAGAGCATCTGGGGCAGACCGTCGGTGGGCAGCCGGGCGATCTGACCAAAAATCACAGTGTTAATCAGGGAGGTAAAGAGAGGCTGGATGATGAACCACAGCGGTCCCAGGATGGTTTGTTTGTAGCGTGAAACGAAGTCACGCCGGACGAAGAGGGCGATCAGGTCGCGGTAGTGCCAGACCTCACGTAGCTGCAGATCCCACCATTTTTTGCGGGGGGAAATGATGAGATCCCAGGATTCATTTTCAGTTGTGGTTTGAGTTTGGGTCATATAGTTTAGAGTTTCTGAATTCGGTTATAGATGTTGATAAGTCGATCAAGTATTTCTTGGACAAAACGGAGACATTAAGAGACCCTCACCCTTTATCCCTCCCCCTTCGCCAAAAGAGGCTGGGGAGGGCTAGAAGAGTTGCAGATCGTACCATTTTTTGCAGGGGGTGATGACCAGATCCCACTGTTCTTGTTCAATTTCTTGTGATTGTTTTATAGAATTATCCATGTTTCAGCAATTCACCTGTGGTGTAATTCGTATTGTTGATATATCCCGCTGAGCCTTCGTAGGAGATCACTTTTCCTGGTATCCCCACAACCACGCCGTTCTCGGGGAAATCTTTGGTGACTACGCAGTTGGCACCGACGGCAGCGTTATTCCCTATGGCAATTTTTCCAAAGATTTTTGCGCCAGGACCAATATAGACATTATCCCCAATCACCGGCACACCCGCGCGCTCTCCCCGGCGGCTAACGCCAATCGTGACTTGTTGAGAAAGGTTGCAATTTTTGCCAATGATCACCTGCTCGTTAACCACTATGCCACCTTCATGCCTGATATAGAGACCAGGACCAACTTGGGTTTTGTAGGAAATGGCGATTCCAAAGCGTATCTGTTGATGGCGATTGATAAGCCAGGCACAGGGAAAGAGCAAGACGCGCGAGATGGCATTCGCGTGAACCACAGCGCACCAACGCATCCAGACTGTGTATCGGAATCCAAGGGAAAGGAAATAATGAAAGAGGAAGGCTCCCAGGCTGGTCTTGCCGGCATAGCGGTAAAGGTCAGCCTTGATCAATTTCAGGAAGTTATGGTAACTCAAAACGGTTTTCCTCAACCCCTCTAACATAACGAAACCCAACAAACATACCCAAGGTTATTGCCAGGATCAGAGCCAGCACCATACTATTATTTACCAACGCTAAGGAAACCAAGGATATAAGCAACCAGAAGACCAACAGCGCCGCAGCTTGTTTTCGAGCTTGTTTTGTTTTCACCTGGTTTTGTCCACTGGTTTGGTCTTTATCTTGATATGCCTGGTAGGAAAGCTCAGAGGAAATCAAGCAATGGTCATGGACATACAGAGCAGACGCACAGCCCAGAAAGACCCAAAAAATTATCTCGAGGTTTCTTCCCAAGGTGAAAGCATCGAAAAGACCAAAGACAAGAAAAGCGACAACACCACAAGCAAGACCAAGAGCAAGGACGCGATTTATAGTCCTCACATGCTTAAGAGCCTTCCAGGACATTGCTCCAAAGCCACCAAGCAATGTGGAATAAATGAGCACACCGGGCAGACCAACTTCAACCGCTATTGAAAGCAAGGTATTTTGAGCATGAAAAACAACAGCAGCAGCAGACGGCAAGACAATTGAGGCAAAATAAAGCCGGTAGGCTTCGCCAAATGCCCCTAATCCGATCCCCGTTAGCGGAAAATCGCGCAGAATGATGAGTGCTTTGCTCCAGATTTCCATACGACCGGGCAGAGTAGCTTCCTGACTGGTATCCAGAAGTGATAGCAGTTGAAGCAGATTGCCATCCGCTCGTTGAAATAATACTAGAAGAAATCCTGTCGCCAGAGGCAGGAGAAGCCAAAGAAATCGCTTTTCTTTGAGGACACAGAGCAAGAAAATCCCGGCTGCGCAACCCAACCAGGCACCTCTAGATTGGGTCAGGAAGAGCATTCCCAGGCAAAACGTAAAGCAAAGAAAGACGATCCCTTTATAAACAAATTCAGGTAAGACTGAAAGTTTTGCGTAATGTGATTTCAATCTTCCAAAGGCACCTTTGTCCCAGAGCAAACTTAACAAAAGCGCAGGAAAAAAAGTGAGGACCCCACCGATCGTGTTTTTGTTGATCTTCTCGACTCCTAACTTGCCTACAAGTGCAGGAAGCCGTGCATATATGCGATCAAAAAGAGCATGATTACCGATTGGCCAATCTGTTCCGAAGAGCCCGAGCACAGCCACAATGAAGCACAGCAAGACGAGGAAAAATATCATCCATGGCAGCCGCTGGCGGTAGCGAAAGAAAGCCCCGATTATTGAATAGACTGAGATCCCAATAATCAATCCTGAAAGCTTCGGGAGGAAAAGGTCCTTGAAAGGTGCGAAGACAATTCCTAAGGAAGCAATGATTAATAAACCAAGAATTGGGAGATCGAGTGGGGCTGAAGACCCAAGCCGGTGCGATTTTAACCAATAAATGAGCCAGGCTACAAGCAAAGGGATTAAGAAAACAATACTTACAGGCAGTTCCATCATCAAGATTGCATAAACCAAAGCACACAAAATGGCCAGCGCAATCAGGAGGAAATCTGAGGTGGATAAGGGTATAGGGCGTGCTAAAATTCTTTTTGAAGTTAATGAAGCTGATTTTGAGGGCATATCAGGGTTTCGGATTCAATTCACCGATCAAGCGGTCCACAGCCTGAAGGGCGGTAGAGTCACCTGGGCTAACGAGAAGTAGGTTTTGGTAAGTTAATAGAGCGTTCTCAATATCTCCTGTCTTCTCATACGATTGCGCCAGGAGAGTATAACCATAGGGTTCGTCTGGTAAGAGTGAAATCATCTTCTGAAAGCATTCGATGGCTTTTTCTGGCATATTCATTTG
>DOEX01000081.1 GCA_003532515.1 Anaerolineaceae bacterium
CGGATTCATTCTCCGCTGTCAAGCCATTCTTTCAGACGAAAGCGCCGGCCCAAAAACCTCTGCCGGCAACTGGCTACCCGATCCTATCTAGACCCAAGCTATTCTGTTTTCAAGCATCACGCCTCAGGCGCGATATCCTAATGTAGCACCTTGGAACAATTAGTATAGACGATCAAAATTGTTTTGTCAAGGGCGAATTCCAACCTGTTTGAGTTTTGCCTCAATCTTGCTGGAGTTCAGAAAGCTTATTTTTTCAAAGTTCGTGCGTCCGTTCGGAAGCACAAAAGCCAATTATAGGCAAACCAAAGATTAAGTCAAGGGTTTATTGGACCAATTTATTGGACCAATTTCGAAACTCGTTTGAGCAATTTTTTTTGAATTTGTCTTCAATGTTTTTTCGCAAAATAGTTTGTCACATTACTCCACTTCTACACGACTTTAACTATGTAGCTACAATTGAACACGAGGAAGGTGGTTTTGGATAAGAATCCTACAACTCAATCAACACCTGTGATTAATGAGGAACAGATCTTCAGTAATTTACCTGATCTGTACCAGGCATATGCAACCAAGGTTTTCCATTATCACTACAGCCGCGTGCAAAACCTGCACGAAGCCGAAGACCTGACCTCGCAGACTTTCATGGCCGCCTGGGAGAAATGGCATACACTTCGCGACCCGGACAAAGCAGTAGGTTGGCTCTTTACCATCGCCCGAAACAAGGGTATCGACCACATTCGCAAACAGCAGCATCTTCAGTCAGAAGAATTGGATGACGAATTAATCCAATCTACGAATACAAATGATCCCCAATCTTCAGCTGAAACTTGGGAATATCTGATGGATTTGCGCCAACACATTACTAAATTATCAGAAAAAGAACAGGAATTGATCCGTTTGCGTCTGGTAGGCGAGCTGCCATTCAAACAGGTCTCTCAAGTAATGCACGAACCCGAAACGCGCATAAAAAAACGCTATTATCGGCTGCTGGAGCGCCTTCGAGCCCAGATGGAGCAAGAATGAACACACTAACCAATTTCGAAAAGGATATCCAACAAACCTTTAGGCTGCCAGAACCTCGCCCGGAGTTCCTGAGTAATCTGGCGGCAAGAATTTCCAAGCCCTACCAGCCAAAGCATGCACAACAGGCAAGAATTCGTCTGGCATGGACCGTACTCGCAATCGTTGCAGTATTGTTAGTGGCAATCGCCGCAATTGGACCGGGTAAGGTGTGGGCTCAACTCCAGTCCTGGCTTGGGCTTCACCCGGATGTTGGTTTGATCCAGCCGGATACTCCTCTGCGCGTGCTGAAAGCACCCGTCAGCATGACCCGCGAGGGCGTGACGATTGAAGTCTACGACGCTACCCTGAGCCCGGAGATGACTGTGATCCGCTACAGCGTCAGAGATGTGCCTTCTTCAGCGTATCCTCAAAATGAGAACATCAGTGGTTGTATTGAGCCACAATACCTTGAAGCCTCGGATGGCAGGCGCTTTCAAGCGTATGGCGACAGTGAATACGAAATCATCCCCTTTGATGTTTACGAGGTAGAGTTGGTCATTCCCTGTATTCATAACACCATCCCTGGAACTGTGCCTGAAAACTGGCGCATCCAGCTCGAATTTGTCCTTTCGGACACTCCTCTGAACCTGACGCCTGTCTATATCGCCCCCGAACAAGTCACCCCAACCCAACCCGGACAAACCGATGAGAGCGACCTGCCTGGTTCTCAAGCCCGACTTTTGGTCAGCCACAGTTTGGTTGAAGGCGATAACCTGATCCTTGCGGGTTTCATTCGCGGTCTCGGTCAGGAATACCGCAATCAGGTTGGTAGTCTCGAAGTGCTGGATGCTAATGGACAGCCTGTGCCATGGGTGTATTCTTACGAACCTTCCGGCATTGCAAACGCTTACGCCAACGAGATAGGCTTTTGGATGATTCGCATCAAGCCTGCAGGGTTGGCATTCCCGCTTGAAATTCGCCGGTCATACGAAGAGCGTAGTCAGCCCTTGCCTGACGAGAAAACCTCGATAACGATCCACTTCCCGGAAGAGATCCCAAATTTCGATCTCCCGATCAAGCAAAGCTTCATCCTGGCTGGCGAAACCATGGAACTCTTTTTCATCAGGGAGCAGCCTTCCCAGTTTGGCGGTTACGACTATGACTTTTACTTCAAAGCGCACCCGGTTATCAAGACGCTTTCGGTCGAAGCCCCCGGGTCCAACCCACCTACTATGACCGCCTCGGGTGATCATGTAATGCACGGGGAAGAGGTTTTTATGTCCGGACTGTGGATGCCAGATGGGAAGCTACTCGGAGATATAGAGATCACCTTTTCTGAACCGATTAAAGTGCTCGAACCAATCACACTCAGCCAAAGCTTCACTCCACCAGCAGATTTGATTGACCAATTTGAAACGTTGGATCCGGATGATCAAGCTTGCATTACCTTCAACAACTATGGTGATCCAAACCAAATAGCAGGCGCTATCCCGGAAGGAAAGATTCTTATTTATGGAGAACCAGCTCCGCTCGCAAGCTATCAATTGGCGCTTTACAGTCTCGATGGCAGCCTGATAGATGTCATTGGTGAGAATATGACACATTCCACGATCTCTCCAGACGGGTCGAGCGTGGTTTACTTCGTTCAGGATCAGGGCTTGTGGCGTTACGATCTTGCGACAGACTCTCGCTGGCAAGTAAATCCCTTACAAGGCTACGATCTGCACTGGTCTCCAGATGGGCAGTGGATTGCTTTCAAAGGCTATGGGGTTGATTCGCTGGCCGTTACACTGATTAATCTGGATAGCAATCAGGTGCTCGCTTTGCCCGAGGAAAACGCGGGAGGGATCATCACCTGGTCAGCTGACAGTCAGCGGGTCTACATCCGTGTAGCTGACAGCAGCGATTCACGGGGGCGTTTATTTGTGTACGACTTGTCAACTTCTTCTGCATCTGTTTCTGACCTGCTTGATGCTGGGAAGCACATTCCGAGCTCTTTCACTCTATCTCCTGATGAAAAACACGCTCTGGTGGCAAATGGAAATCGTGATTGGAGCCTGATAGATCTCGAGACCGGTCAGGAAAAGTTTCTTACTGAAGGTTTGTTGCTTGTAGACCCTTTATGGGTAGGACAGGATTGGATTGCATTTTCCCGATTGGATCAGCAACAAAGTAAGCCTCTCCCGCCTATACTGATCAACCCCCAAACTTGCCAGGTTATTCATTTGCCTGAGGAACTCAGTGGAAAGGTTTTTGGGATTTGGCTGGACCAATAGAATGCACGAGATGTCAGGTTCATGCCTTTTGCTTCGGGTCTACAGAAGGGGAAAAACCTGACAAAGGTCGTAAACCCGGTACTCATTTAAATATTTTAGGATCGGATTCAAATCAGGCTGGAAGACTATTTCAACACTTCTTTGATCCGATAAAAGGCACGAATCGTGGCGTTTTCGTCGCATACTCCCGCCATGCCAGGTTCTGATCCTTGCCCTTCTCCTGGATGGGAATCCCAGATACAAACAGTATCAGGTAGGTTACCAGGGAAACGGCGAGGGAGATAAACGTGCCCCGGGGGAGATCCACAACCGTCACGAGCAGCGGCCAGTCCTTGAGGGTCGCCATGTTGGTCAGATCATACGTGGCGTAGGTGACCAGGCCGAAAATCGCGGCGCTCACAATCAGCTTTGTCAGGTTCTGATGTTCCAAAGCTGGAACGATCACGAAGTACGCCAACGCGGCGATAAACAGCAAATAGAAGATTGCAGCCGGCAGCAGCCTGGCCTTATCAGCCATCAGATGCCCAATTTGGGACTTATAAAACTTCTGTGCGATGACTGTGAGCCAGAGCATATCAATGCCCAGAAAGACGACGAAAGCGACTAAAAACGTCTTGATGTTTTCCATAATTCCTCTTTCATTTTTGCGTTACATAACCTATAGCAAGTATGTCACTTTTATTAGAGTCAGCAATCCTCGTTGTGAACAGAAAATTTTCTGGAAATCATCAGGAATTCATTTTGCACAGTTGACCCTGTCTTAATTTTCATGATTCGATATTATCACAGCAGCCATGTCTCTTTTCAAACTCGTATAATTGACCTCTATAAGGATTTTCGGGTTGCCAAAACGCATGTCACATTGTTTAAAATTGTAATTATTCCCCGCCTATCAGAAACAAAAAAAACAGCACCGAGAGTGTTCGGTGCTGTTTTGGGTATCACTCTCAATTAGAAATCGATGTTGAAGACGAAGCTGCGGAAGAAGATATAGATAAAGTAAATAACGATCAAGTATATTGCAGACTTTTTGCCAAGTTTTCCATCATTGAACCATAAGATTGCCCAAAGCAAAACGCCGGTTAGAGTCTCCCACGGGAGATCCCAGATGATCAGAGGTCTCGGAACGGCATAGGTCGAAATGAGCGCGCCGCCACCGATTGCCAACAAAGGATTGGTGATGTTGCTGCCTACCAGCGTGCCCAGGGAAATACCGGCTTCTTTATGACGAATACCCGCCAAAGCGGTCGTGAGCTCAGGTAAGGCTGACGCCAGGCCGAGCGTAATTACACCAATGAGCGAACCGCCCACACCTGTACGATCAACAATAGTTTCGGTAGCCGAGAGCACAAAAGTGGCGCATCCAATGATGATCACCAGCATCACTACTGTAATAAAGGCGTCGCTCAACACTTGACGCCCATTGCTTGGAACGTCTTCAGCCAATTCTGAAGAATTGAGCTCGTTGTCCTCTTCTTTGTAGTGCTTGCGTTCGTCCAAATATAAATAGTAGGTATAGGCGAGAAATGTTCCAAACAAAATCGCTCCATCAATGCGGCTGTAGTAACCATCCCAACCGAGGATGAGACACATAATGGTCGTGCCGATCATCGGGATCATGCTCTTCCAGAGGAAATAGCGCCTGAAGTAAAGGTTGCCAGCCACCAGAATCACGATGCCCATGATCAGAGTCTGCTGAACAACGTCCGAACCAATATTGGCACCCAACACGATAGCAGAACCCGTTTGATAATCCAGCGTGCCGCGCAAAATGTTGACAGACGCGGTGAAGTGGGAGGTGATTTCCGGAAGTGAGGTGGCAACAGAGAGCACCGTCATTCCCATGAAGGTGCTGGATAGTTTAAAGTAATTCGCAATCCCGATCAGTTTCTTTACAGCATAGTTCGCGCCTACAACCAGCACGACGAGCGCAGCCAAACCAACCGCGCTAACTAAGTATATACTCCAATTTTGCATCATA
>DOEX01000153.1 GCA_003532515.1 Anaerolineaceae bacterium
GCAGGGTGTTGCCAGGTCCGCCATTATACGCAGCAAGGGCAAGGTAAGTGTCGCCATCAAACACAAACAACTGGCGGGCAAGATAGTTGCTGCCCAGTTCGAGGTTATAGTAAGGTACGCGTAAATCGTCTTGGGTGTAGTTGGGCGGGAAGCCGGTTTCACTGGCGATCTGGGCGGCAGTCGCCGGCATGAGCTGCATAAGTCCACTGGCTCCAGCGCTGGAATAAGCATGCGCTCCAAAATGGCTTTCCTGGTAAATGAGGCTCAGGATGAGGATTTCCGGGATATCGTACTTGTCAGAAACCTGTTCAATCCAGGGTAGATAGTAAGTTCCATATTGGATGTGGGCGAAATATGGTGGAAAACTCGCAGATAGTGGCACATCACCATAACCAGCCAAATTCGAAATCGATCGGCTCGCTTCTATGGCACTTTGGTAATATCCCAAATCCAGGAAAACTTTGATCAAACGAAAACTGTTCAGAGCATCGGTTTTGTACGTATCCCGCAATGACTCAAATTCCTGGGAAGCCAGGTTATAAAGTCCGAGGCGATGGAATTCAACTGCTCGGATATAACGGCTGTCATTGGTGAGTTCAGAGCTGTAATCCAGATTGACCTCGGCCGGCAGACTGAAGGCATTTTTGAGCCAATCAGCAGCATCCAGTCGTTCGCTTTCCAAATCTGGCTGCAGATTGCCAGTCTCAACAGAAGCAAACAGCGGTTGCCCATTGAGCAGTTCCGATGAGCGGATGCCATAATAACCAAAGGGGTCTATCTCTGCAGCTGAGCGCCAAAAAGCCTGGGCAGTGGGCAGATCTCCCTTAGCCTGGCTTACCTTGCCAAGCCAGAAGGTTGAACCATATTCTTCCAACGTATCTGGGGTGGCGATCAGGACCGCGCGATTAAAATTTTCAGCGGCTTTGTCATACTCGCCCAATTCGAAATAGAGAGAACCGCCAAAGAAGAGGCCATTAAAGGCATCTGTAGAGGTCGGGAATTCGAGCGCGATGCGGGTCCAGGAATCAGCAGCCTCCTTAATTTTTCCGTCAAGAAAGTAATAGTTTGCAGCAATTTGAAGCAGTTGAGGGGCATCTGGTTGAGAATTTGGCGCCGAAACGAATGCCAGGGTGGTTTCAAGGGCAAGTTTTAATTGACCCATGTAAGTGTTTTGGGTGTAGATGATATCTTCAATTGCATCAAAGCGATATTCGCTCTGTGGGTAAGTGTTGATCAAATTGTTCCAAATCTGGATGGCTTCTTTGTCTTCTGAGGTACCACCAGCTGCATTAGCAGCCAGGCGCTCTGCTGAGGAAAAACCTGACCTAACCAGCCCTTCTGCACGAACACTCAGGGCTTTGTAATAGAGCGCTTCATCTTTGGCTAATCCTTGCCCAGCAAGGTAGCGATCAAATGCTTCAATAGCGAGGTTGTATTGCTCGATATTGTAATTGATGATCCCGCGTTTCAGGTCATCCACGCTTTGTTCGGCATCCAGAAGCATGACCAAAGCGGTATAAGCATCGTAGGTAAAGGGATAATTGTTGACCGAATCCTGTAAATATGTATAAGCCTCTTCGCTGTTTCCTTGGCTGATCAGGATCTGGGCAATCAGCAGGTTCATTTGCGCTCTTGAGTAATCACTCTGGGTATTCAGCAGAATCTCTTTGTAAATCCCGAGGGCGAGGTCATCTTGCCCAAGGCTGGAGTAGCTGGAAGCTACTTTTATAGCCAGGGCGATGTTATTCGAAAGCTGAGGTGCCAGGTAGGCCGTCCGATAGGCTTGCAGTGCGCCCTCGGTATCGCCAAAATCAGCCGACAAATCGCCAATGCGTGAATATACTTCCCCATCAATTATCCCGGGTTGAGCCAAGGCATAAGCCTGGTAAAAGTCCAGAGCATCCTCTTCAAGTTCCTGACCCAGGCTGATTTGTGCCAGGATGAAATTCGCCCTTTTTGCGGGCAGACTAACAGGAAATTGGGATTGTAGTTCAGTCAAGGCTCTTTTTGCTTGAAAAAGGTCATTCTGCTTGAAATAGGTCAAGCCCTGACCATAAAGTGCCGCTGCCTGAATGTCATTGGACGATCCGGAGGTATTTGCGCTGTAAAGTCTTAACGCCTGGTCAAAGTCACCAAAAGCAAGGATCCGATCGGCTTCAGCTAATGTTGCTTCAGAGGGCGGTGTCTGTTCAATCTGGTAAGTTGGTGTTGGAGAGCCGGGGACGTCCAGGGTAGGGCTGCTGGTCATGGTCGGGATTGGTAGGGGAGGTGTGACAATATCGTCACAGCTGCTGAGCAAAAGCGTAAGTATGAGGGCAAGAATTACTATCCTTGTTTTCATAGTTGACTTATAACGGAAACAATCATGCTTGTCAAATCAGTTTAGAGGGCGAGGATTGTGCGGACTTCTTAAGAGTCCAGGCAGAAGGAGTCCGCACAATCAAATCAAACGCGGGGATGATCAGATAGGAATGATCGGTGCCTGTACCTACATATCGATTATTAATGAAAAACCCGGCTCAAAACCGAATTTAACCTAGATGTAAGAATTTTAGTGATGAAACTCAGGTGGGTAATTCTTTTCGAGTTCTTCGGCTTCTTCCTTTGTATGAGCGACTGTGCCATGAGGATGATTGGCAGGAGAGTAAATGGTGTACATGGACAGACGCTCGGTGGCAGAGGTGTTGATAATGTTGTGAACTGTGCCAGCAGAGATGACTACAACATCTCCATCTCCGACAACGATCTCACCATCGTCAGTAACTACTTTGCCTTCACCTGCTTCAAACCGGAAAAACTGATCGACATGGTCGTGAACTTCCTGACCAATGTCTTCAAGTGGTTCAAGGGACATTAAGACTAATTGCAGATGCCCGGTGTAGAGAACACGTCTGAAATCGGAATTTTCAATTGTATCTTTTTCGATATTGGTGCTGAATGGTTTCATTTTTTTGCTTCTTTCTAATAATTTTTATTATTAATTATCGAACTAAATTATTTGAAAATTGTAAAAATCTGCTAAGTAACTTTACCGAAGTTATTGAAGCGATCAATAAGAAAGAAATCTTTACCCCAAATCTTCCAGGTATGAGATGATTGTAGCTCGGATTGCCTCAAATGTGTCTTTGAAAACCTGTAATTTTTGCTCAGTTGTACCTTCAAAAAGCGCAGGGTCAGCAAAACCCAGGTGAATGATCGTCCCTTTTTTCAACCACAATGGGCAGGCTTCTCTGGCACTGTCACAGAGGGTGATCACTACATCAAATTCCTGACCCAAAAACTCGTCAACTGGTTTGGAATAGCCTTCATGCACGATACCAAAATCTTGAATAACCTGCGATGCCATTGGATGAACATAACCGCTCGGTTCGCTGCCGGCACTGAACGCAATCCATTCCTTTGGGAGGTAGTGATTGACGATTGCCTCTGCCATCTGGCTGCGGCAAGAGTTACCTGTGCAGAGGAAGAGGACTCTTTTGCGTTGGTCGATTTCTGCAGGCTCTTCAACATTCTCTTCAACACCCACAGGGCTTCCCATTAATACTTCATCTTCAAATTCACCGCTTTCCATAGCTTCCAACAGTTCTCGTGCCCTGGCTTCGTTCTCGGATGAAACCATCACACCGACCTGACCCAGGTCTCCGACGGTAAGTCCGTAGATTTGCCCGATTGCATTGGGGTCAAGGAATGCCGGGATGTCCTGGGCTTCCAGAAACCCTTTGATCGATTCTGCATCCAGTTTTCCATGGGCTTTGTAAACCGTCACAAATTCGGGTTTGTTTTCTTTAGTCATTCAAACATCCAATCTTCTGTGCAGCGTTTCCACTCCACCAGTTCTTCTGGTTTGAACCAAAGCGCAATTTCAGCCTCAGCGTTTTCGACTGAATCAGAGGCGTGGGTCAGGTTGTAGCGCGCTTGCAGGGCAAAATCGTGGCGGATCGTGCCAGGGTCTGCCTCAGTACCACGGGTTTTGCCGACAGTTTGGCGCACGGCGCTGATCGCCTCTGGTCCTGCCCAAACCATCGCCATCACTGGTGCGGAGGTGATAAATTTGATCAAGGGTTCGTAAAAGGGTTTCCCTTTGTGCACTGCGTAATGCATTTCTGCCAATTGTGGACTGACTTGAATAAACTTACAGGCGACCAGGCGCAAACCCCGGTCTTCGAAACGTGTGATAATTTTTCCAATCAGACCTCGCTGGACACCATCGGGCTTAACCAGGACTAACGATCTTTCCATTCATCCTCCGTTGATTCAGTTTGTTTGTCGTCTTGTTTAACAATTTCGGACAACTCGTCATATACGTTCCAAAGCTCAGTGCGATCTTCCTGGAAAATCAGGTGAGAGCGCAGAGAGCGTTGGGATTCCGCGGCAAGCTCTTTGGTTGTGGCTGCCTTACGAATAAAATCCGCTGCAGCAGCATAATTTCCCATGCCTAAGTAATCCCGGATAATTTGATCACTCGAAATTGTGCTCACTTCTTCATCCAATGCTGGGGTGGGGTTTTCCAGCTCAGCTTGAACAACATGCCATTCTGCGGTCTCCAGCACGATAGGAGTAACTGCTTCGAGAGGTTCAGGAGCAGGTTCTTCAATGGCTTCAAGCCCATGCTGGCTTTCACCACTCGCTTCTGAGGTAGGTTGCGAGGCGAACTCAAGCAACCATTCTGGAATTTCTTCAGCGAGCACAGGTTTTTGCTGCGCAAGGTTCATCCGGGATGTGTCTTCAGAAATCTCTACGTCAGGTTGCACCTTGATTGGTTGCGTCTGCTCATCATTATTGGATTCCGGGCTCATTGTCAGTCTCCCAGGTAATCGCGCAGCTTGCGGCGCACCGAAGGGTGGCGTAAGCGAGTAAGTGCCTGAGCTTCAATTTGACGAACTCGTTCGCGGGTGACGCCCATTTTGCGACCAACCTCTTCCAGCGTGTAGGCCTGACCGTCCAGGAGCCCATAACGTAATTGTAAGATGCGGACTTCGCGAGGAGGAAGGGCATCCAGTACCTCGACAAGATGCTGCTTTAACAGGTTGTAGGTAGCGGTATCGTCAGGAGGTGGTGCTTCGTCATCTTCAATGAAATCGCCCAATACAGAATCTTCTTCGTCATCTGTCGGCGTTTCAAGGGAGAGTGGGCGGCGTGCAACCTGGATCATGTTTTCCACTTTTTTTGGCGGCACTTCCAGGGCTTCTGCCAATTCTTCAACAGATGGATCCCGACCTAATTTTTGGGTAAGTTGATGTTGCACACGTAAGAGCTTGTTAATTTGATCGCCCATGTGAACTGGAACACGAATAGTGCGACCCTGGTCTGCAATGGCACGCGTGACAGCCTGGCGGATCCACCAGGTCGCATAGGTGCTGAACTTGTGGCCACGTTGATATTCAAACTTCTTGGTTGCGCGAATGAGACCAATGTTACCCTCCTGGATCAGGTCCAGGAAAGGCACACCGCGACCCATATATTTCTTTGCGACGCTGATGACCAGGCGCGAGTTTGCGGTGATCAGATGATCACGCGCAGCAGCGCCATCTTTGATCATTTCATGTAGTTCCTGTCGGCGGGCAGCCCCGATGTTGCTTTTGGCAAGTTCTGCGCGTGCCTCCCGACCAGCTTCGATCCGTTTTGCTAAAACGACTTCCTCTTCAATATTGTTTAGGAGTGGTACCCGGCTGACCTCTTTTAGATAAAGTCCAATCGTGTCATCGGTATCGATGTTTGCCAGATCGTCAGTTGGTAGATTAGCTTCATCTTCAAAAACATCCGTAAGCTCTTCTTCGTCGGGTTCCTCTGTGGAAGGCGCTTCATCAGAAACGCTGATACCGGCATTGTCAAGAGCTGTATAAGCATCTTCCAGTTGCTCGGGGTATTCTTCAGCCTCAGGGAAAAAGCGTAAGATGTCATCATCTGTTACATAAGATTTCTTTTTCCCAAATTCTAAAAGTCTATTGATTGCTGATGATTGGCTGTCTTCGTTAGGAACCGTATTGTTACTTATTCTCGCCATGTAGTGTTAAGCCTCTTTATTAATTTTGGATTGCATTCCAATAGAGTACAATATTTTCCCTCGAAATTCAAGTACCGGGAAAAATTTAGTAATATTCAATGAGTGCGCATAGTTAGATTATTGGGTCTCAGGTAACAAATACTTGGAAATACATTTGCATTGCGAGCTGGTAGAGGGCTCGATTTTCAACCTTTGCGTTTTTGCCTATAATTAGCCCAGAAAATATTTTCGGGAAATGGACTGACTTTGTATTTTAAGAAAACTGCTAACATCTGGATTCCAATCATTGTCATTATCGTGATGGTAGGATTGACCATGCTTAACCTTGAGTTGGACAAGCAGGTTGTACTCGAGGATCAGTTTGCCATCCGTTGGAATGCAGCCCGCTCATGGATGAAGGAAGGCTGGTCGCCTTATAGTGAGGAAACCCGACAAGCTGCACTTGACTTGCTCGAAGTAAACAAGGACCTGCCAAACGAGCGGGAACAAGGTTATTTCCTTGATCCTGCCTGGTTTGTTTACCTCTTTATTCCAATCAGTTTTGTGCCCTATTCAATTGCAAAAGCCATTTGGATGATGTTGACGCAATTAAGCATAGCTGTCAGTTTCCTTTTGGGAGTACGGCTGTCCGGCTTGAAACTGAAGGGAATTGAAGTATTTCTAATTTGTTTTCTGGGAGCTTTGTTCTACCCCGCGGTGCGTGCAAGTTTGGGTGCCAGTATGCAGCCAATTTTTGTGATGCTCACCTTACTGGCTATTCAACTTGCTTTAAAAGGTCAGGGCAACCAGGCAGGCTTGTTGTTACTTTTTGCGATCTGGATTAATCCGGTGGCAATTTTCGTAGTCGTATTCTTGTTAATTTATTTGGGTTCAAGACGTGACAATTCATTAGCGCGGATTCTACTCATCGGTTTCGCCTTTTTGTTGGTAACTACACTGATCCTTTTCCCAAACTGGATCCAGCAATGGTTTGCCAGCCTTATACGGCTGGACCCGGGGTTGGATTGGCTGGATACCCCCTTGATGGGTTTGGCACGGGCATTCCCAGGTGCGTATTTACAGGTTGCCATTGCATTACACCTGCTCTCTTTCATTGTGCTGCTGGTTGAATGGTACGGGTTGGGTGGCAGAGGTGAACGAGGAATGCAATGGAAGCTAATGCTGACCTTGATTGTTAGTTATTTTTTTAACCTCTATTCTGATGGCGCAATCATCTTATTCATATTGCCAGCATTTTTTTCTATTTTTAAGTATCTTGGTGAAAAATGGCCTGTTTCTGGTAAAATTTTACTTTGGATTAGTTTTATAGCCATTGGTATATTGTCATGGCAAACAGTACCTGATCCATTTAACGGGTTTCCAAAAGAGCACGCTGCAATTTTTCTACTGGTACCAATAACAGTTTTTCTTGGTTTACAGTATTTTCGATGGTGGGCGATAGCGAGCCCAAAAGCTCTGGTTGAGTCAAAAAATAACAATTATTGAGGTGGATTATGGCAAAAAAACGAATTGGTGTCTTAACTGGTGGAGGGGATGTACCGGGGTTAAGCATTGCGATCAAATCAATTGTAATGAGCAACCTGGACTTCGATTATGAAATCGTTGGTATTCGTCGAGGTTGGCTGGGGTTGTTAGGCTATGATATTGATGACCCTGCAACTCATGAATTGTATATTAGAGAATTGACCCCGAATGTTGTCCGCAGGGTGGACCGATCCGGTGGTACATTTCTGCATACATCGCGCACCAATCCGGCCAAGGTGCGACCTGAAGATATCCCGGAGTTTTTGCGTAATAGCAGTTATGGACAGGTGATTGACCCTGTAACTGGTGCAAAAGATTTCACAGACTACATCCTCAAAGTTCTTCACCATCTCAAGATCGATTCCTTAATCACCATTGGTGGAGATGACACACTGAGTTTTTCTGCCAGGTTACAAAAAGAAGGCGTCCCGATTGTCGCTATTCCAAAGACGATGGATAACGACGTGCTTGGCACTGACTATTGCATTGGTTTTTCGACTGCGATCACCCGAGGCGTTAACCACATCACCTATTTTCGCTCGAGTGTAGGCTCACACGAACGGATTGGAGTTATCGAACTTTTTGGTCGCAATTCTGGTGAGACGGCTTTGATCACGGGTTATCTGGCGCATGTTGAACGCACAATTATCTGCGAAATACCTTTTGACCTCGACAAACTGATTTACATGCTCGATGCTGATAAAAAGAACAACCCCTCCCACTATGCCCTGGTAGTGATTTCTGAAGGCGCAATGCCGATTGGCGGGCATGTGATGCAGACTGGTACACCAGATGCCTATGGTCATCGAAAATTGGGAGGCGTTGGTGAAATGTTGTCAGAGAAGATCAAAGAAATTTCGGGCAACAACACCATGTATCAACGCCTAGGCTACCTGGTTAGAAGCGGTCCGGCTGACATTCTCGATAGGATGGTCTCAATGAACTTTGGTACGCTGGCTTTTCAACTTACCTGTAAAGGTGATTTTGGCAAGTTGGTTGGCATCACAAATGGGAATTATAGTACGGTACCGATCGAAACCGTTGTGAGTGGCAAGAGGCATGTGGATGTTGAAAGATATTACGATGTGAATACTTACCAACCCAAGATCAAGTCGGTTCTTGGTTTGCCGATGTTTTTACACTAAAGGCAATCGCCCTGTGGAGACTTCCGCCTGGGCTTTACTTTCAAATCATGGGCGTTAAAGCGCAAGGAGTCAATCTGGAAAGATATTCCCTTATTCCGCGTGTCTTGGTCTTTCCTGTTGACGAAAAAGGGCATGTGCTGCTATTAAAAGGTGCAAGCAATAAAAAAATCTGGGCGAACCTCTGGAACGGTCCAGGCGGTCACCTGGAATCAGGAGAAAGTGTTCTTGAAGCAGCTAACCGGGAACTACGTGAAGAAAGCGGGCTCACAGCAGGCAGATTGATCCTGTGCGCCCAGATCGTAGTCGATACTGGCACCAATCCCGGAATAATCTTCTTCGTTTTCAAGGCAAAACAACTGAGCGGTGAGTTGCGAATCTCAGTCGAGGGTAATCTGGCATGGTTTACGCAAAACCAGGCACTAAGACAGGATTTAGTGGAAGACCTTTATACCTTGCTGCCCCTTGTAATGCGCCACCGACCCAACGAAAAACCGTTTTGGGGGCACTATTTTTACGACGAGAACGACCAGCTTGTTATGAGTTTTTCACGTACGTAGATTGTTGCCCAGGATAATTTTAATCAGGCTACAAGGACCCTAAACAGACTTCTCAAAAAACACCAGAAGGGTATCGCCATACTTCCTGGTGTCAAAGACCACAAAATTGTCCAAAGAAAGCTCCTCCCATTCGATCGGGTTGATTTGAACAATGATCTGTCCATTGTCACTGAGCAATTCAGGCTTGGATTCAATCAATCGGATTGCCTTTTGCCACATCAGCTTGTATTGGGGTGGGGCGACATAAATTAGGTCAAAATTTACCTTAGGCGGCGATGCAAGATAAGTGAAGGCATCGGTTCTGATAACCTCTGCCTGGTCAGTATATTTGGTTGTCATAAGGTTTTGCTGGATGGTACGCACCGCCTGCTGACCTTTATCCAGAAAAGTTACAAAGCGGGCTCCACGACTCAGGGCTTCTATCCCGACGGCACCGGTACCCCCAAATAAGTCCAGGATCATATTGTCCGCGATTTCGTCTCCGAGAATATTAAACAATGCCTCTTTAACGATGTCCGTAATTGGGCGTGTGGTGTCTCCCGGAACAGTTTTCAGACGCAAGCCTTTAGCTTTGCCTGCAATGACTCTTAACGTACCCATCTCAGGCTTTCTGTTGCTCCATTTTATTGCGAAAATACTCAATAGTTTTTGTCAGCCCATCACGGATGCTTACTACTGGCTGCCAACCCAGAATCGTCTTCGCCCTGGTGATGTCGGGTTGACGCCGTTCGGGGTCGTCTCCCAGTCTGTCTGAGGCATTGATGTTCAAGCCGGCAGGATTCCCACAGATTTCATTGATCTGGCGGGCGAAGTCGTTGATGGACACCTCCAGTGGATTGCCAATATTGACAGGCAGATGCTCATCTGTGTCCATCAGGCGGCGAATACCTTCGATCAGATCATCCACATAGCAAAAACTGCGGGT